>JAEZEU010000276.1 GCA_023432885.1 Pseudomonadota bacterium
TGCCAGAACTGCCCGACATCACCACGTTCGAGTACCGCGCGCTGTTCCGCCGCCTCGCCGACCTCGACTGGCATGTGCATCCCCACGTCGACGGCGAGGATCTGCCGAGGATCCTGCCGACGCTGGAAGCCTCCGGCGTCAAAATCGTCGTGGATCATCTCGGCCGGCCGGACGCGAAAGCCGGCATCAACAGCGTCGGCTTCAAGCGGCTGCTGCAATCCATCGTCAAGGGCCGCACCTGGGTCAAGGTTTCCGGCGCCTACCGGCTCGGGCCGCAGTCAAAGGACTATGCGCGCCAGCTGTTGCGCGTCGCCGGTCCCGACCGGCTGGTGTGGGCGAGCGATTGCCCCTTTGTCGGCCATGAGGGGCAGTTCCCTTACCAATCGGCAATCGACTGGCTGATCGACGCCATTCCCGACGCAAACGCGCGCGCCAAAATCTTCGGCGAGACGGCGCGCACGCTTTACTTCAACGGCGAGTGACGGCAAGGGCGGCGGTTCGCCGGACGAAGCCGCGCCTATTGGGCATGATAGGCGTCAACGGCATGCGCCAGAAAAATGGCGGCGGCGAAAAGTCCCATCAAGAGTGCTGCAAGCTCAACCATGGTACGCATCCTTACGCCCAGCCCGCACTGACGACCTTTCTGATGGATAGGCATCGGCCTGTTTCAGAATGATTTCGTCGCGACTCCAAATTGGTTTCGTCGTGACCCTGAGCTAGTTCCTCGGCCTGTCCGCGGCGAGAGGGCTCACGAGCTTTTTATTGCCTCGTTATCGCTCACGGGATGCAAACCCAATCAAGAAACGTACTTCCAGAGTGAGGCATGAACTGACGTCGGTCATTTCATGGCCGGAACAGGAACCAGTACGGACGTTGGAGAACGAACATGGGTGACGTCATCAGATTCGTATCAAGGGCAGAGCTCGAACGGGCACGTCTTGCTCGCGAGGGCGGTGCGAGAAACAGGAGCATCTTGCCGCCGGCCGCTTCCGCCAGCGAACAGCGCGGTGAGAAGGATGAGCTGGCCGACAGCTGAGCTGTCGGCCGGTCGGCCCCGCCGCCGAGTCAACACGACCCGAAAAACGATCGAGGCGATTTTCTGGCCTTGGTTTCCTGATTTTTTCTCAAACGGCACGCGCCGAGCGCTGTCCCCGCCGTCGCACGACGGTTATCTCGGCCAGGATCGACATCGCGATCTCCTCCGGCGTGATGGCGCCGAGATCGAGCCCTGCGGGCGCCTTGACGCGGTCTATCACGTCCGCATCGGTCCCCTCGGCGGCGAGCTTGTCGCGCAACGCTGACATCTTGCGTCGGCTGCCGACGAAGGCGCGGTATTCGGCGTCGATCGCGATCGCCGCTCGCAGCGCCGACTCATCGCCCTTGCCCTGAGTCGAGACCACGACGAAGCGGCGCGCCTGGTTGAGCTCTCCCAGCGCAAACCCGTCGACGACGGCATCCGCGTCGGGCGTAGCGACGATATCAGCCGCGGGCGCAGCGAGCGTGACATGATAGCCGAGCTGCCTTGCCTGCGCCGCGAGCGACATCGCTACGGGGCTTGCGCCAAGGATCATCAGCGAGGGATGCGGCAGCACCGGCTCGATGAAAATATCCATCGTGCCCTTGCTCGGACACAGGTTGGAAGCGAAGCGCACGCCCTCGCGCATCTCGCCGGGCTTGACACCAAGCTCCGACAGCAGATTTTCCGGCTGCACCGACACCATGCGCGGCTCGCCGTCGGCCAGCGCCTCGCGCGCCGCCTTCAGCACCGCGCCTCGGGCGCAGCCGCCGCCGATCCAGCCCGCCACGATGGTGCCGTCGGGACGGATGATCGCCTTGGCGCCGGCCTTGGCGGCGGTCACCGACACCGTGCGTACCACGGTGGCGAGCACAAAGGCCTGCTCGGCGGCCTTCATCCGCGCAACCAGGTCCATCAGTTCGACATGCACACCCATCATGTTGTCCTTTGGAGCACGATCTCCCCGAAAAACCGGTTCCCGCTTTCTCGGATCATGCTCTAGAGCCTCGCCAGGTAAGGTTCGAGCGCGCTCAGGCTTTGCAGCGTGTTCGCCGGCGCATAGAGATCGACATGCGGCAAAGCCGCCTTGATGCCGGCGGCCTCGGGCGCATAGCCCTGCCACCCCGCCATCGGGTTGAGCCAGACGATGCGGCGGCAGCGCCGCGCCAGCGCCGCCATCTCGCGGCCGAGCAGCGAGGCATCGCCGGTCTCGTAGCCGTCGGACACGATCATCACGCAGGTGCGCGAATGGATCACCCGGGCGGCGTGCCAGCGGTTGAAGGTCTGCAGGCTCTCGCCGATTTTCGTGCCGCCGCCCGCGCCCTGCGCCATCACCGAGAGCCGGTCGAGGGCGCGGGAAGCATCTCTTTCCTTCATGGCGTCGGAGACATGGGCGAGCCGGGTGTGGAACAGGAACGCCTCGGCCTCGCGGAATTCGTCGAGCACGCCATGGATGAAGCGCAGGAACACGCCGGTATACATGCTCATCGAGCCGGATGCGTCGAGCAGCACCACGAGACGAAGCGGCTTCTCCTTGCGCCGGCGCCTGATCAGGCTGATCGGCACGCCGCCGCGGCTGATATTGCGGTGAATGGTGCGGCGCAGGTCGAGCCGATATCCGCGCCGCCGCGCCAAGTCGCGCCTTGTCAGCCGCGTGCGCATGATGCGCGCGAGATCGGCCGCGGCCTGATGCGCCTTTGCGACCTGTTCGGGATCGGCGAGCCTGCGGAAATCGACCTCCGTGAGATTGTCCGCGCGCGAGGCGCCTTCCATCCGGCCTTCACCCGTGCGATCGCTGTGGCTGCCGTCACTTGACGGGACCTGGTCCGTGGCGGCCTCATTGCCGGCGCGCCGCTTGGCTGCGTCCTGCAGCGATTTCAGCGAGGGGTTGTTGGCCGATCCGGCCGAGCCGGTCGCCATCGAACGCGAACGGACACGCTTGCCCAGCCAGAAGGCATCGAACAGCCCGTCGAATTTTTCCCAATCGGACCTGCGCGCCGAGAACAGATGCTTCAGCGCCGAGCGCAGCAGGCCCGGCCGCGCCGCATAGCCCGCCGCCATCAGCGTGGCGGCGTCCTGCCCCTCGGCAAGGCCCACCGCAAAACCAGCATCGCGCAGGGTGCGCAGGAATGCGGCCAGCCTTGCCGAGACGAGCCGCGAGAGCTCATCCATCTCGTCCGGGGACGGCACCGGTCCGCAGCAGCTCATGCGACTTTTCCCAGCAGGCGCGCGGCGACTTCCGGCGTCATGCGCGCCTTGTCCTCATGGGTCTTCAGCAGGCACATCATGGTCTCAAACACGGTCTCCGGCGCATCGTGGAGATTGCCGACGTCGAGCCCTACCAGCGCCGCCGCCCAGTCGAGCGTCTCGGCGACGCCGGGCACCTTGCGCAGCTCCTCTTTCCGGATGCTTTCGACCAGGCGCGCGATCTGCAGGGCGAGCGAGGCGCTCGCTCCTCGCACGCGCGCCATGATGATGCGCGCCTCGCGATCGACATCGGGATAGTCGACATAGTGATAGAGGCAGCGGCGGCGCAGCGCGTCGGATAGCTCGCGCGTGCCGTTCGAAGTCAGCACCACATGCGGAATTGCCGACGCCTTGACCGTGCCGAGCTCGGGAATCGAGACCTGGTAGTCCGACAACAGCTCCAGCAGAAACGCCTCGAACTCGTCGTCCGCGCGGTCGATCTCGTCGATCAGCAGCACCGGAGGCTTGTCGCGGCGGATCGCGGCGAGCAGCGGCCGCTCCAGCAGGTATTTTTCCGAGAAGATGTGGTCCTCGACCCGGTCGGCGTCCTCGCCGCGATGCGCCTGGATCGAAAGCAACTGGCGCTGATAGTTCCATTCATACAGCGCCGCCGACTGATCCAGCCCCTCATAGCATTGCAGGCGGATCAGCTCGGTCGCATGCACGGAAGCCAGCGCCTTCGCCACTTCGGTCTTGCCGACGCCCGCCTCGCCTTCCAGCAGCAGCGGGCGCTTCAGAAGATGCATCAGCGAGATCGCGGTCGAAAGCTCCGCATCGGCGATGTAGCCCGCAGCGGCCAGTCGTTCCGCGATCTCCTTGCGGTCCTTCATTCTTCAGTTCCTGTCATTCCGGGGCGGTGCGAAGCATCGAACCCGGAATCTCGAGATTCCGGGTCTGGTCCTTCGGACCATCCCGGAACGACAATGAGTGACGACGTTACGCCACCGCCCCAAGCTCCTTCGCCGCCTTCCAGTTGCGCCAGTAGTCGTGCGGCATCTGGATGTGGGTCGAGCCCAGGAACGAGAAGGCGTCATTGACGGCATTGGAAAACGCCGGCACGCCGCCGACATTCGGGCTTTCGCCGACGCCCTTGGCTCCGATCGGATGATGCGGTGACGGGGTGACGGTGAAGTCGGTCTCCCAATGCGGGGTCTCGACCGCGGTCGGCATGAAGAAGTCCATGAACGAACCGGTCACTACATTGCCGTCATCATCATAGCGGATTTCCTGGCCCATCGCGATCGCGAAGGCTTCGGTGAGGCCGCCATGCACCTGGCCCTCGATGATCATCGGGTTGATGCGGGTGCCGCAATCGTCGAGAGCATAGAAGCGCCTGACCTTGTAGACGCCGGTGTCGACGTCGATGTCCATGACGCAGATGTAGGCGCC
>JAEZEU010000298.1 GCA_023432885.1 Pseudomonadota bacterium
CGCTGGAGAAGAAGAGCCTGCCGCTGATCTATCGCGTGCACGACCAGCCGTCGCAGGAAAAAGTGCATAATCTCCAGGAGTTCCTGAAGACCCTCGACCTCTCCTTCGCCAAGGCCGGCGCGCTGAGGCCCACTGCGTTCAACCGCGTGCTGGCGCAGGTCAAGGGCGAGGATCACGAGCCGCTGGTCAATGAAGTGGTGCTGCGCTCGCAGGCGCAGGCGGAATATTCGGCGGAAAATTACGGCCATTTCGGCCTCAATCTGCGCCGCTACGCACATTTCACTTCTCCGATCAGGCGATACGCCGACCTGATCGTGCACCGCGCGCTGCTCCGCGCGCTCGGACTCGGGGAAGGAGCTCTTCCGTCGGACGAAACGATGGAGCATCTCCGCGAGATCGCAGCGCAAATTTCCGCAACCGAGCGCCGCGCGATGAAGGCCGAACGCGAGACCGCCGATCGGCTGATCGCGCATTTCCTCGCCGACCGAGTTGGTGCGACCTTCCAGGGTAGGATTTCCGGCGTCACCCGCGCCGGCCTGTTCGTCAAGCTGGACGATACCGGCGCCGACGGCATTGTGCCGATCCGGACGCTCGGCACGGAATATTTCAATTACGACGAGACCCGCCACGCGCTGGTCGGTTCGCGCAGCGGTGCCATGCACCGGCTGGGGGACGTCGTGGACGTCCGTCTGGTAGAAGCTGCTCCTGTCGCTGGCGCACTTCGTTTCGAATTACTATCTGAAGGACAGACCGTAAAACGCGGCAGCAAGCGCGAGGGCAAGCGCGACGTCCTGAGATCACAGCGAGCGGAGAAAGAACGAGTGTCCCGCGGTTCGCGCAAGAAGGAGCGCGGGCACGTCAAGCGAAAATCCGGTAAATCCGGGAAAGGCAAGTCATGGAGACGGTAGGAACTGCGGCAACCGTGTGGACCAGGCAAAACGCCGACGGCGAAAGACGCGACCTCTGGAGCGCGATGAAGCGCGGCTTTCGCTGTCGTTGTCCGCGGTGCGGCGAAGGAAAGCTGTTTCGCACGTTCCTGAAGACCGCCAATAACTGCTCGGTCTGCGGCCTGGATTTCACGCCGCACCGAGCCGACGACCTGCCCGCCTACCTCGTCATCGTCATCGTCGGCCACATCATTGTGCCGGCTGCGCTGTGGATCGAGACCAATTATTCGCCGGCCGTGTGGCTGCAGCTTGCGATCTATCTTCCCCTGACCCTCATCATGTCCTTGCTTCTGTTGCAGCCGGTCAAGGGCACGGTCGTCGGCCTGCAATGGGCACTGCGCATGCACGGTTTTGACGAGAATGCCTCCGAAGGCATTCCGCCGGTGTAAGAACAACAACAAGATAAGACGCCAACGGGGATGGAAATGATGGAAGCCGCGGCCGCCGCCAAAGAGGAAGTAGAGGACGAACCCGATCACCATCCCTATTTCCGGCCCAAGGACGCTGCGACGCTGATCCTGATCGACCGCTCCGGCGGAACGCCAAAGGTGCTGGTCGGCCGCCGCCACGACAAGGTGGTGTTCATGCCGGGCAAATACGTCTTCCCCGGTGGCCGCGTCGACAAGTCGGACAATCGTGTGCCGGTTGCGGCTCCGATCGCCACCGAGTTGGAAGCAAACCTGCTCAAGGGCAGCCCGAAGATCACGCCTGGACGCGCCCGGGCGCTCGCCAATGCAGCGATCCGCGAAGCCTGCGAGGAAACCGGGCTCTGCCTCGGCCGCAAGGTCGAAAGGCCCGCCAAGCTCGAAGGCGCGTGGAAGCCCTTCGCCGACGCCGGTCTCCTGCCAGATCCCTCCGGCCTGTTCCTGATCGCGCGCGCCATCACTCCGCCCGGCCGCGTGCGCCGCTTCGACACCCGCTTCTTCACTGCCGATGCCTCCGCCATCGCCCACCGCGTCGAGGGCGTCGTGCATGCCGAGGCCGAGTTGGTGGAGCTCGTCTGGGTCGAGATCGGCTCACAGCCCCTGGCCGATGCGCACGCTATGACCAAGAGCGTGCTCGCCGAACTCGAACGTCGCCTTGCCACTGGCCCGCTGAGCCATGACGCGCCGGTGCCGTTCTTCCATTTCTATGGCGGCAGGATGCAGAGGGACGTGCTGGGGGCGTAGCTCGCGTCAATCTCCCTCGTCATTCCGCGACGTTGCGAAGCGCGGGCTCGGGCCAGGCGGCCGGGGCCCACTCTCTACTTTGCATGGGGTTGTTTTCGCGATTTTGAGTCCAGGCGCTCCCGTCGCACGCCGGAATGACGATTGTTCTGCCAGGTCATTCAAAATCAGAATAGTCTTCTGCGCGAGCATGCTGGCACCGTGTCCCCGCCTTCCTATCTGTTCCCAACAACAATCACGACGGGATGGGGCAAATGGCAAAGCGTCAACTAAAGCTAGGCGCCTTCATGCGGCCGGTCAGCATTCACACCGGCGCCTGGCGCTATCCCGGAGCCTGGCCTGACGCCAATTTCAACTTTTCGCATCTGAGACAGCTGATCCGGAAGCTCGAGGCCGGCAAGTTCGACGCCTTCTTCATGGCCGATCACCTTGCCGTGCTGAACATGCCGATCAATGCCCTGAAGCGCAGCCACACCGTCACGTCGTTCGAGCCGTTTACGCTGCTCTCGGCGCTGGCCGGCGCCACAGAACGCATCGGCCTGATCGCGACGGGATCAACCACATTCGACGAGCCCTATCATGTCGCTCGGCGCTTTGCCTCGCTCGACCACATCAGCAGCGGGCGTGCAGGGTGGAATATCGTCACCACGTCGAACCCGGATGCTGCGCTGAATTTTGGCCTCGACGATCACATGGAGCACGCCGAGCGCTACAAGCGGGCACGCGAATTCTATGACGTCGTCACCGGTCTGTGGGACTCCTTTGCGGACGATGCGTTCGTGCGCGACGTCGAGGCCGGGCTCTACTTCGATCCCGCGAAGATGCACGTCCTCAATCACGAAGGCAAATATCTGAAGGTGCGCGGACCGCTCAACATCGCCCGGCCTGTGCAGGGCTGGCCGGTCATCGTGCAGGCCGGCGCCTCCGAGGACGGCAAGCAGCTCGCGGCCGAAACCGCGGAGGCCGTATTCACGGGCGGCGGCAGCCTCGCCGACGGCCAGAAGCTCTATGCCGACATCAAGAACCGGATGGACAAGGCCGGTCGCAACCCCGAGCACCTGAAGATCTTGCCTGGCGCCTTCGTTGTGGTCGGCGACAGCCTCGAGGAGGCAAGGGAAAAGCGCGCCAGGCTCGACAGCTTGGTGCACTACGACTCAGCGATCGCCTCGCTCTCGGTCATACTCGGCACCGACGCCTCCGGCTTCGATCCCGACGGCCAATTGCCGCCGATCCCCGAAACCAATGCCAGCAAAAGCGGCCGCCAGCGCCTCGTTGACGCCGCCGCGCGCGACAAGCTGACCGTGCGCCAGCTCGCGCAGCGGGTTGGAGGCTATGGCGGGCTCTCCTTCGTCGGCACGCCAAAAACCATTGCCGACCAGATGGAGGAGTGGCTGACCAGCTACGGCAGCGACGGCTTCAACATCATGTTCCCTTACCTGCCGGCCGGACTCAATGATTTCGTCGACAAGGTGGTGCCGGAGCTGCAGCGCCGCGGCATCTTCCGCACCGAGTATGAGGGAGCGACACTCCGCGAAAATCTCGGCCTGCCGCGGCCGAAGAACCGCTTTTTCGAGAATTAAGGCCCGCGACCAAACTCGCTGCCGCGGGAAGTCCCTGGAACCGTCACCCGCCCGCATTTCCGCCCTGCTGGCTCGCGAGAACCTTGATTTGCGAGCCAAATCCCTGGAATCCGAGCCAAATACCGCCCAGAAAACCTTGACTTATGCCGGTTTGCGGCTAGGTTGCCGGTCAAATGCGGGCCGCTTGGCCGGCGCCAGATTTCCCTGATTTGAGGCTCCCCCATGGCCAAAGCGGTCACCATCAAGGTCAAGCTCGTTTCCTCGGCGGACACGGGCTTCTATTACGTCGCCAAGAAGAATTCGCGCACCATGACCGACAAGCTTGTCAAGAAGAAGTACGATCCGGTCGCGCGCAAGCATGTCGAATTCCGTGAAGCCAAGATCAAGTAAAATCGCGGAATGTTTCTGACTGAACGGGGCCTCGCGGCCCCGTTTTTATTTTTGGCCGGCCAACGGGCCTGCGCTCCTCTTCCGCCGCTGCACCTTGAGGGCTCAGCGCCGGCGCTGCTGGTGTCCGTTCGGTGGACAAACCGGCTTCGTTACCAATTGAAATTGATGCACGCGACGGGCCCCGGACCCGCGGCCCGCGGCGATTGCCCCTGCAGCAATCTACCCTTCCAAGGGTGCTCAGGCAGGTCATCCAGAAGGGCTAGTCAACACGCCCCGGTAATAAAGACGCATTTCGACCCATTTCGCCACGATCATCGAGCCATCCCAAGCTCCTCGCTGGGGGCCTGGCGCGGTGGCGAGCCATGATCGAACAAGAACACCTGGTCGACGAACCCCTCACCTATCATCGGCTGCGCCGGTGCCCACACTGCACGGCCCTCTCTCGCCTGACGCATTCACTTCTCGATTCCCGGCATGGCTACACGGTCAACGTGTACCAGTGCTTTGCGTGCGGCAGGCGCATCTGGGACGAGAGACCGCAATCGCTCGCGAGGCCGCAATGACCTCCACTGCAGGCAAAGGCCTCAGGAAGCGGCTCTCACCAAGGCATTCCACGGCCGCTTTGCGGATAGCGTGCCGCAGGAAGATGTTCGCGAAATTGTCTGGTCGAAATGCGTCCCAGCCCGGGATGCATGGCCTGACGATGGACGGGCTGGGCGCGAAATCATCCAGCCCAAAAGAGGGGAGTAGACAGTATGAAAGTGCAGAACAGCGCGGTGAAACCCTTTGATGCCAGTCGGCTCGAAGGTGAGGTTCGGGAAGCAGTTCACAATCATCCGCACCTCCATGCGGTTGATTACGCACCACACAGCCCGGTGCCGCCGGTTCCGGAATATGTCAGCCACCGGGAAGACGTGAGCGAGATCGGCAAGCTTTCCGCCGAGGCCATCGTGAAGGAATACGAGGAGACCGCCAAGGAAATCGAGAACATGGGCCAAGTCGTGAGGGAAATGGTCCAGCGCTGCGAGCAACTTACCTCCTCCGCATCCGCGATGCTCAAGGATATCAAGACGACCGCCGGCCGCTACCGCAAGGAAGGCAAGCGCATGTTCACCGAGATCGAGGCATGCGCGAGCGCAACGGACGAAGTCCGCCGGCTCTGCGAATCCTTCCGTGACAAGCTCGCCACCAGGGAATCCGAGGCGGTGAAATGATTACCTACCGGGCGGTGCCGTACCTTGTAGTGGCAGCGCCGCCCGTCATCGTGCTTCTCACTATCCTGATCGGTGGTTGCTCGATGACAAGGACCGTGGATGATCCTGCCAATCATCCACGGTTCTATTCTGATTCAGGCAGCCAGGCCGGGAAGGAGCTGATCAACGAGCTTGACCGGCGGGAAGCGCGCGCCGAGCTGCGCCGCGTGGTCGACAAGGCCCGCGAATGACGTGACGGCGTCAATGGCCTGTACCGTTGTTCTCCACCAAGATCGGCAGGCTCGGAGCGCCAGGGGGCTGCTCAAACAGCCGGTTGCTAACCGCCCAGATCGCCGCCTGGGTACGATTGCTGGCGCCAATCTTCCTGAAGATGGCTTTCACATGGGCCTTTACGGTCGGTTCCGCGATCTTGAAGAATCGTGCGACGTGCTTGTTCGAATCTCCCCGCACGATGCGCTCCAGTATTGCGATCTCCCGCGTCGACAATTGCTTGATCGCCGGGGGCTCCTCTGCAGGCGCTAGATTGATTTCATGGTAGACTGGAAACACCGGCCGCTCCTCGGCCTTTGGCTGGATCTCAAGCGACCAGAGGCGTGCATCGATGAGGATCAGCCTCTCATTGATGACAGCCTGAAGCGTACTGACGAGAGCGTCGGGACTGACGGAGCTGAAGAGCGCGGCGTTCGCGCCGTCATCCAGCGCGCTTGCAAGCGATTCAGGGTCGCTTTCATCAGCGACGGCCACCACACAGGCCAATGGATACTGGTCGCGAATCCGGCTGCAGACTGACGTCTGTCCTCCCACAATAAAGAGAACGGGCCTGTCGCAAGGGACCTCGGCAAGATCCTCCAACTCGAGCGCACAACCGTGCGGACGGAAACGCGTGCCTGATAGTATTAGCCGAAGGCCTTCGCGGAAAAGCCCGTCCCTTTGCAGGATAAAGGTTGGCACAGCGGGCTCACTCGACATACTAGGGCAGCCGTTCTGATGACTAAGGACGCATACACAAGCAGCCCCCTGCGTTCTTGCCCAAGCCTAGCATACAGAAACCTAGGCTATTTTGGTACTAAACTTGGGGTCTTGGAACGAAGACGGGGGCCTACTGGGCATCGCGAGAACCTTTCCCGGTCCGGCGGCGTTCCTAATGACCTGCCCGACCTCAGCGCATCCGGATGGAACCCTGCGGAACGTCAAGCTTAAGCCACTGTAAAGAATGAAAAAAACGAATCTTCTAGCCGGTGTGTCGCCGCTGCCTCGCGCGAGCGGTTAGCCGTTCTTATCCCCGACGGCTCCCGACAAGACCTCCGCGCTCCGAAAGGACTAGTCCGATCGGGACGGCCAAAGCTGCCTATCGCGCGGCGACGAGCGGCGGTTGGCTTGGCCTGATCAACGCGAAGGCGATCTGGATGATGCCGCCGGCAAGACCCAGTGCGACGCCGATGCGCCAAGCCATGGTGTACGAACCGAGGGAGTCGTAGATCAAGCCGCCGCCATAAGCGCCGAGGAAGCTTCCGATCTGGTGGCTCATGAAGGCGAGGCCCTGAATCATCGCCTGCCACTTCAAGCCGAACATTTCGGCGACTGCGCCCGCGACCAGCGGGCCGACGCCCATCCAGAGGAAGCCCATGATCGCGCCGAACAGCAGCGTGGTCGCGGGCGTGGCCGGAAGCATGAAATACCAGGCGAGCGCCAGTGAGCGCAGGATGTAGATCATGCCGAGCAGCGCCAGCTTGTTCCAGCGCTGGCCGGCCCAGCCGAAGAACAAGCTGCCGATCACATTGAATCCGCCGATCATGCCGAGCGTCTGCGCGCTGAGCATCGGGTCGAGGCCGCAGATCAGCAGATAGGACGGCAGATGGGTGGTGAGAAACACCAGCTGCATGCCGCAGACGAAATAGGCGAGCGTCATCACCACGAACGACGCATTGCCGAAGGCGATCCTTGCAGCGGTCACAGCCGAGCCGTCGCCGATATCCTCGGGAGCCTTGGGCGGCAGTGGAATCTTGTCAGCCCTGCCCGCATACCAGGCGGCCGGCAGCATCAGCAGCGACAGGATGACGAAGCCGGCAAGGCCAACGCGCCAGCCAAAACCTTCGTTGAGCAATTGCCCGATCGGGGCGGCCATCAGTGCGCCGAGTGACCCGGCTCCCGAGACGATGCCCATCACCGTGCTGCGCACGGAAGCGGGCACCGCGCGCGCCGATACCGACATGGCGATCGCATTGGCAGTGCAGGCCAGCGACGCCCCGATGAGCACGCCCGCACCGATCATGATTGGAATCATCCCCTGCGCGGTCGCCATCAGCACGAGGCCCACAACGTACATCAGCGAGCCCACGATCATGATCGGACGGAAGCCATAGCGCACGGACCAGGCGCCCGCGATCGGCTGCAGGAATCCCCAGGCGAGGTTTTGCACGGCCACCGCCAGCGTGAACTGCGACACCGAAATCCCGATGTCGTGCGTTAGCGGCTGCATAAAGATGCCAAAACTCTGCCGCAGGCCCATGCTCAAGGTGAGCATCAGCGACGCGCCGATCAGAATGGGGAGAGTGGGACGCAGGACTTGCAGCAGGGACATTGTTCTTGTTCTCCCCAGAGGCCGCATATCGAGAAAATCGACCTGCGATTCCCGAATATTTCGGTTACACAGACCTGTGTACTTGGGCTATGGTGACCCGTCAAGAAAAGCCCGCCGGGGTCGACGCATGGCATCCCTGCAGAAAAAGACCGATATGAAGGAGCGGATCCTCGAGACCGCGGACAAGCTGTTCTACCTGCAGGGGATTCGGGCCATCGGCGTCGATACGATCGCAGCCGAGATCGGCATCTCCAAGCGCACGCTCTACAACCACTTCCCCTCCAAGGACGCGCTGATCACGGCGTATCTGGAGCGGCGTTTCGTGCTGCCGCAGCCTTCCGACAAACCGCCCGCCGAGCAGATTCTCGCGACTTTCGACTCGCTAGAGCGGCGCTTTGCATCGAAGGACTTTCGCGGCTGTCCCTTCGTCAACGCGGTTGCCGAGCTCGGCGCCGAGGACAAATCGGTGCGCAAGATCGCGGTCGCGTTCAAGGAAAGCCGCAGGCGGTGGTTTCGCGATCTGCTCGAGCAGCTCGGTGTCGCCGATGCCGATGGGCTGGCGACACAGCTTGCAGTGCTGGTCGACGGCTGCATTGCGCAGGACCTGGTGCGCAACGACCCGTCGATGGCGCGGGCCGCCAGGGAAGCCGCGCGGGTGCTGTTGAAAGAAGCGGGCGTGAAGGTCGGCGGCTGACGCCCTTCCCTGCAGCCGCCCGGAACTGCTACTCAGGCCCAATCAGAACCGGCTGTATTCCGTCCGGCGGCATTGCCCGGGGACGAAGGGGAAGAGCATGGAAGACACGAAGGTGACCACCGCCGGCTACGATTTCAAGCCGGCGCATAATGCCATGCAGCGCTACGTCGACAGCAATCTGTTGTCCGGCATCTCCTCCGCCGTGCTGGTCGGCCGCGATCTCGTTGACGTGAACTGCGTCGGATGGGCCGACAAGGAGGCGCAGATCCCGCTGCGCACCGACCACATCTTCCGGGTGTTCTCCAATACCAAGCTGATCACTTCCTGTGCGGCGCTGCTGCTCTATGAGGAAGGCAAGCTCGGGCTCGACGATCCGATCGAGCGGTTCATTCCGCAGCTCGGAAACCGGAGGGTTCTGCGTCCCGGCGCAGCCTCCCTCGATGACACCGAGCCCGCGAAAAGCTCGATCACCATCCGCCAGCTGCTGAGCCACAGCTCGGGGCTGAGCTACGGGTTCTTCGATCCCGGCACCGCCATCTTCAGCGCGCTCAATGAGCGCGGGGTCCACAATCCCATGACGACGCTGGCCGACATGGTCAACGTGCTGGCTGATCTGCCGCTGATCTATCAACCCGGCACATCCTGGGAATATTCGCTTGCGACCGATGTCGTGTCACGGCTGGTCGAAGTCATCAGCGGCCAGGGTTTCGACAAGTTCATCAAGGCGCGCATCTTCGATCCGCTCGGCATGATCGACACCGGCTTCGTCGTGCCGGAGAAGGACCGCAGCCGCCTCGTCGCCTACTACGCTGGCGCAGACATCATGGCCCCGATGAAACCGGGGCTGACCCGGATCGACAATTCACCCTTCCCCGGCGCATACCTCAAGCCCATCGCGCGGCTCAGCGGCGGTGGCGGCCTCGTCTCGACCATGCCGGACATGGTAGCGCTCGTGCGGAGCCTCCTGCCCGGCGGTCCCACGCTGCTGAAGCCCGAGACGATCGCACAGATGATGACCAACCAATTGCCGGAGGGGCAGTGGATCCGGTTTGCCACGATGGGCGAGCAGCCCGGCAAGGTCTTCTCGCTGGCTGGCGGCCTGATCCTCAAACCCGGACCGTTCGATCATGCCGATGCGGCGGGCGAGTTCTATTGGGGCGGGGTTGCCGGCACGCAATGGTGGATTTCACCGCGGCGGAACATGGCCGGGGTGATGATGGCGCAGCGTCAGATGTCCTTCGTTCATCCGTTCTCGTTCGAGTTCAAGCGGCTGGCCTATGACTCGGTCGGGCGCGGCAACAAGGCCGCCTGACAATCAGGCAGCGTCCGACACAACCCGGTTGCGGCCGTCGTGCTTGGCGCGATAGAGCGCCTTGTCGGCGCGCTTGAGGAGGTCTGCAACCGGCTCGCCCTTGCGCTCGAGGATCGCCAGCCCGATCGAGATCGTGACGTCGATGCGCCTTGTTCCGTTGCTGACGGCGAATCTTTCGCCCGCGATCGACCGGCGCAGCCTTTCCGCCACCACGCCGGCGACGTGCAGGTCGGTTTCCGGCATCACGATCACGAATTCCTCGCCGCCATAGCGGCAGGCGAGATCGATACCGCGGATCGATTTGCGAATTCGTACCGCAAATTCGCGCAAGACGTCGTCGCCGGCGTCATGGCCGTAAGTGTCATTGATCGACTTGAAGTGGTCGATGTCGAGGATCATCAGCGCGAGCGGCTTTCCGCGGGCGGAGGCTTGCTCGGCCAGCGTCGCCAGATGGCTCTCCATGTAGCGGCGGTTATGCAGCCCCGTCAGCGCGTCGGTGATCGCCATTTCGATCGAGTTCTGCACGTTGTCGCGCAGGTGATCGGTATAGCGGCGCCTCCTGATCTGGGTGCGCGCCCGCGCCAGCAGTTCATTCCTGTCGACGGGACGCAGGAGATAATCGTTCACCCCGATCTCCAGGCCGCGCAGCAGCCGCGAATTGTTGTCGGCGTCTGAAATGGCGAGTATCGGCACCTGGCGGGTACGCTCCAGTGAGCGCGCCTGGCTGCACAGCCGAAGTCCGTCGAAATCGGCAAGGCTGAGCGAGACGATCAGCAAATCATAGTTGCCATCGACGGCGTGAAACAGCGCCTGCGACGGATCTGACTCGACGTCCACATGGTGTTCGGCTGCCAGCATCTGCGCCAGCCGCTCGTAGGAGGCCGGACGGTCATCGACCAGCAGGATGCGGCCGCCCTTGCCGGTATCGGCGACCGCGCTTCGCTCCGGCGCTTCCATGCCGATTTCAAGCGAGGTGATGGCGCGCATGCGCAACTCGTCGGTCATCATCTTCAGCCGCGTCAGCGAGCGTACGCGCGCCAGCAGCACGACGTCGGAGACGGGCTTGGTCAGGAAATCGTCGGCGCCGGCCTCGAGGCCGCGCACGCGGTCGGAGGGGCTGTCGAGCGCCGTCACCATCACGACCGGAATGAAATGCGTGGCCGGATTGGATTTCAGCCGCCGGCAGACCTCAAAGCCGTCGATGTCGGGCATCATGACGTCGAGCAGGACGAGGTCGCATTCGGCCCGCGCGCAGATCGACAGCGCTTCCGTGCCGTTGGATGCGGTGATGACGTCGAAATATTCGGCCGAGAGGCGGGCTTCGAGCAGCTTTACGTTGGCGGGAACATCATCGACGACCAGAATACGCGCGGTCATGCAAACTCACCTTCACCCGATAAATCGACGCACCGTCTCAATGAATTTTCCGACCGAAATCGGCTTGGACAAGTAGGCCTCGCAACCGCCCTCGCGTATCCGCTCCTCGTCCCCCTTCATCGCAAAAGCCGTCACGGCAACGACGGGAATGGCGCGCAGCTCCGGGTCGTCCTTGATCCACTTCGTGACCTCGAGGCCGGACACCTGCGGAAGCTGGATGTCCATCAGGATCAGGTCGGGCCGCATCTTGCGGACGAGGTCGAGCGCCTCATAGCCATTGCTGGTCCCGGAGGTCTGGTAGCCATGCGCTTCCAAAAGGTCGCGAAACAGCTTCATATTGAGCTCGTTGTCCTCGACGATCAGGACGGTCTTGGCCATCCCGTCCCTCCGTTTCCCAAGACGACAGCCCTTGCGGGTACGGCTCATCGGCCGCTCCTACCAAGCCTGCCGAAAAGTGAATTCAAACTAGCGTCAGACCCGCTCTAACCCGTTAAGTCAGAGAGTCGTGTTTCCACGACGCCGTTGGCATTTGCTTGAACATCTTCCTCAGACTCGGGCATGATTAGACCCCAGAAGTTAACGGAAAGGCAAACGCCAGGATTGAAAAAGCCTGTTCACAACCCACGAGAAGTCGCTGAAATCGTTGCGATTCAGGCCTTGTCCTTCATCGCCGGCGATCCCGCGCGGCTGGGCCAATTTTTGGCCGAATCCGGCATCGGTCCCGACACCCTGCGAAAGTCCGCTTCCGATCCGAAATTTCTGGCCAGCGTGCTCGATTTCGTGATGCGCGATGACGCCACCGTGAAAGCGTTTGCGGAGGCCTCCGAACTGCATCCGACCAATGTCGCGGCCGCCCATCAGGCGCTGTGCGATCCGGCCTGGGAGCGCGACGTGCCGTGAGCACGGCGCCACCGGCGGAGGATAACCCGCGCGCCTTTTGCCGTGACTGCCTCGCCGACCTCGAATTCCACGCCCGGCGCTGCGGCCAATGCGGTTCCCCTCGCCTCGTCCGTCATCACGCGCTGGCGACGCTCGCGCTCGCCCATATCGACTGCGATGCGTTCTATGCCACCGTCGAGAAGCGTGACAACCCGGAACTCGCCGACAAGCCCGTGATCATCGGCGGCGGCAAGCGCGGCGTGGTTTCGGCGGCCTGCTACATTGCCCGCACCTTCGGCGTGCGCTCGGCGATGCCGATGTTCAAGGCGCTGGCCCTCTGCCCGCAGGCGGCCGTGATTCCGCCTGACATGGCCAAGTACGTCCGCGTCGGGCGCGAGGTGCGCCAGGCCATGCAGGCATTGACGCCGCTGGTCGAGCCATTGTCGATTGACGAGGCTTTTCTCGATCTGTCCGGCACGCAGCGCGTGCATGGCATGATCCCGGCAAAGGTGCTGGCGCGCTTTGCCCGCGAGGTCGAGCGCGAGATCGGCATCACCGTCTCCGTCGGGCTTTCCGTCAACAAGTTTCTCGCGAAGATCGCCTCCGACCTAGACAAGCCCCGCGGCTTCGCCGCGCTCGACCAGGACGACGCCCGCCGGATGCTGTCCGAGCGGCCGGTTGGCTTCATCTATGGCGTAGGGCCTGCCTCGCAGGAGAAGCTGATCCAGCGCGGCTATCGTCTGATCGCCGACTTGCAGCGTGCCGAGGAGCAGGAGCTGATGAAGCAGTTCGGCGGCGAAGGCCAGCGGCTGTGGCGGCTGGCGCGCGGCATCGACGATCGCCGCGTGGTGCCGGACCGTGGCGCGAAGAACATTTCCAGCGAAACGACGTTCGAGAACGACATCCGGGATTTTGCCACGCTGGAGAGACTGCTCTGGAAGTTGTCCGAGAAGGTCTCGACGCGGCTGAAGAGCAGCAACCTTGCCGGCAGCACCATCACGCTGAAACTGAAGACGGCCGATTTCCGCCAGCGTACCCGCTCGCAATCGATCCACTCGCCGACGCAGCTGGCGGCCAAGATCTTTGCCATCTCGCGCGAGATGCTCGCCAGGGAGATTGACGGCACCGCTTTCCGTCTCATCGGTGCCGGCGTCAGCGCGCTGCGGCCGGGGTCCGCCGCAGATGATTCCGACATGCTCGACCGCCGCTCGGTCCATGCCGAGCGAGCGATCGATGACCTCAGGAAGAAATTCGGGAACGCAGCGGTGATACGCGGCATTGCTTACGATGGACCGGAAAGGCCCGGGAAGCCGGCGCAGGAATAGCGCCGGCTGTCATTGCGAGCGAAGCGGACCAGAGCGCGGGTCCGGTCCTGAGAATCTCGAGTTTCCGGGTTCGCGCCAATGCGCGTCCCGGCAGGACGGCCTTCGGCCGTCATTTACAAGGCTTGGAATCCCTCACGTCGAACTTGCCGAGCGCCCCTGAGATCACGAAGTCATTGTAATCCAGCACCAGCGCCCGGGAGACGCCGTTCTCGAACAGTTCGAACGACATCGCATAGACCGGTGTCTGTTCTCCGTCCTTGCTGCGCGCCTCACGGTCATAATAGCTCACCGTCACCGGCCAGCGCGTCAACGCCTTCATTTTGTCGTTGGCGGTCGACGGGTCGGGCGA
Organism: Pseudomonadota bacterium; assembly: GCA_023432885.1. Lineage (GTDB taxonomy): Bacteria > Pseudomonadota > Alphaproteobacteria > Rhizobiales > Xanthobacteraceae > Bradyrhizobium. The sequence goes on from JAEZEU010000298.1 coordinate 13,815, forward strand.
GGCAATGCTGCGGTCGCCGGGGATCGGCTGTCCGATCACGGAAAGCGTATTATACACCTTCTCGCCATTGTCGGAGCCGTCATAGACGGTGAGTTCCAGGATCGACTTGCCGGCACGGGCGGCATCGATGATCTTGTGGATCTGCTCGGTCGGGAAAACGACGCTGCCTTCCAGCTCGAAGCTTTTCGCGACCGGCTTCTTCAGCTTGACGGTGATGCGGTTGCCGACCCGCTCGGCCATGCCGTCGACCGGCGGCGCTTCGGAATCATTCATCCGCGTGTCGATCTTGAACCGGTAGCTCTTGCCCTGGCCGTCCTCCCAGGAAGTCGAGCGAAGATCGCTGAGCGTCATCTTGCCTTCGCCGCTGTTGAGCTCGGAGACCTGACGGAACTCGGAGGTGTAGCCCTCGCAGGCGCTGCCGGAGAAGCTGTAGAGGATGCGGCCTCGAGCAGCGTTGATCGCGTTGGCGCCGCGCGATTTGAGGAGACTCAGCTCATAGAGCGCCTGATGGGAAAGGAACCCAGGTCCTGCGGCCTGCGCCGATCCGCCCCCCGCGCCCACCCCCAGCGCGACAGCAGCAATGGTGGTGAGCAAGGCGCGCGGCGGATTGGGGAAGACCATGGCATTCTCTGGATTATGGAAGATTCGCAACAATACTGAGGGCCCTACTGCGCCGCAACTGGGGCAGCATCACGAAAATGTAGGCTTTACAGCCAAAAACGGCGGCATTCTCGGCAACTCACCTGGCTTGCATGTCTTAACTGCATGCGCGAAACAAGAACTTCTTCCGATCTCAAGCGGTCGGACAACAGCGTTTTTATCTATTTTGGGGGACGGGATATGGCGGGTACGGTCGAACAAAAACTGGCGGCGGACGGAATCACTCTTGCGGAGCCGAGGAGTCCCATCGCGAATTACGTTCCCTTCGTTCGCAGCGGCAACCTGTTGTTCGTTTCGGGCCAGGTCTGCATGGATTCCGATGGCAAGCTGATTGCCAAGGGCAAGCTCGGCGCGGGTGTCACCGTCGAACAGGGCTATGC
>JAEZEU010000323.1 GCA_023432885.1 Pseudomonadota bacterium
CAACGCGGCGTGATCTCACGCTATGTCGCAAGTGTCGACCAGAAGGCACTTGGCCTGCATGTCAGCGTCTTCATCTCGATCAAGCTGGCGCGGCAGAAGGAGGAAGATCTCAACCGCTTCGCGCGCGCGATCTCGAAATGGGATGAGGTGCTGGAATGCTACTTGATGACTGGCAACCGTGATTATCTGCTGCGCGTCGTCGCCGCTGACCTGTCTTCCTACGAAGCGTTCCTGAAGAACAAGCTGACGCGGCTCGACGGCATCGCCTCGATCGAATCGAGCTTTGCGCTGAGCCAGGTGAAGTACTCGATCGCGCTGCCGGTGTGACGCTCAGCAGTCTGGCGCTGCAAGGGCCTATGCGGGACCATGCTCTGCCCGCTACTCGACCTCCTCGGAAGCCATGTCATGGGCGCCGCGGCGATCTGCACCGCGTGTGAGACGCCTTCTCCGGGGCTGCTCCATCTCGGCCTCACGAAGGGCCGCGCGGACCTGCCGGGCGGACTTCATGGCTCGCCGGATGGCCTGATCGTGCGAGTCTGCGTCGAAGAACAACACCACCTCGCAGGTGGGACACTGCCGCGAATAGCCGCTCTGCAGCCGGCGGGCGCGTTCGCGGAATACGCTCCGGCAACGGCGGCAGCGAACCTGAACGGAATCATCGAACATCAAAATCCCCCAACCCTGCTGGCGCCCAGCCCCGGCTGGCGGGGTGCCGTCGCGCTCACTTCTCAATGCAGGGAAACCAGCAGTGTCTGAATCAAAGCCCAATAGCGGGCGACGCTTCGGCGGTCGGGTTAACAAGGAGTTTACGGAGGGCGGCTTTCACGTTGCCGGGCCCAAGTCCCTGACGACCAGTTTTGAGAGAGCCAGGGGATCGCGCACGCCGGTCTGTGCGATCTCGATGATCCTGCGCGCGATGAGTTCAGTAATCGGGTCGTTGCGGTCGGCGAGATCGAATGCCTTCAATGTCGCTTCATAGGCCGTGACCAGCCGGCTGATGTCGTCCGGGGCCAGCGGCACGTTCTGGAGGATCCTATAGATCGCCATCGGGTGCGCGTCCGATGGCGCTACGTCGGTTTTTGTAAGCCACTGCTATTGGCCCATTTCTCGATATTCTCGACGACACGCTCGTGGCTGGGCCTCCGCGAAGGCCGCTGCTCCTTCGGCTGCGCAGGGGTTTTGGTCTCGTGCGTCTTGTCGGACACCGCTCGTTGATCGGTCATGGCGAGCACCTCTCTCGCCCCATTCAGCCAACACGTTAACGCATTTAACGTTCCTGTTAAAGTATTGATTTGGCTCGTGTATTATACTCATACAGCACCATTGACAAAATCGGTGGAACCAACCAAAAATTGGCAAGTTGAGTAATTTACTCAACTGGCTTTTGCTGGGGCTTTGCGATGAACGATACTCGCGGCGAGCGGCTGCAAGTGATGCTATCTCCGGCGGAACTGGCGGCCATTGACGATTTCCGCTTCAAGCACCGAATGCCCACGCGTGCGGCTGCGGTGCGCGAACTCCTGAAGTTCGGCTTGGCGGCCAGCGGCATCGACGGCGGCGCCGGTGTCAAGTCGAGCGACTACGGGGTGTTCAACCGCGGTCCGGATGGTCACAAGCAGCTAAGCCTCGAAAAGGAACTGCCAGAGGCAGAATGATCGCGCCCGTCGAGGGGCGCGCATTTCAGGCCGTATGACCGGGATCGCCGTTCGCCGGTGTTTTCTTCTTGCGCTGCGGCGTCATCTTCGCAGGATCCGGCGCTCCGGGGACGCCGCGCGGGCCGAGTTGCTCGCGCTGAATGTCGTCCTCGGTCTTCCTGGGTTCGGTTCGCTCCGTATCCCGTGCCATGTCAGCACCCCTTACAGATACTCTTGACCTTCTTGTCCACCTTGGAGTCTTCCGCCCGGGTGTCGATGTCGCCGGGCTGGTTCGGGCCCTGCGCGTTTACTCCGCCAGTCCGTCCCGCAGATCCCGTCGTGACGCCGCCGCCCGCACTCGATCCTGATGATTGCGCCGTACCGGAGCTGTTGGTGCCGGGAGCGTTGGGCAGCGGAGAATTGGCCACGGGATTGTTCGGATTGCCGAGCGAGCCGTTCAGGGCGCCGGGATTCGGGTTTCCTGCAGACGGATTGCTTCCTGTCGTCGTTCGTGCCCCGGGGGCAGGACCTCCCATGCTGCCTGCGCCTGCCGCGCCGGCACCGGAAGCTCCACCTCCCGCGCCTCCGCCGCTCCCGCCGCCTCCTCCTCCTCCGCCGCCTCCGCCTTGCGCGGCAGCTTGAAGAGGAATCAACAACAAGCTCACCATGATGAGAGAACGAAACATTTGCATGCGCTAGCTCCTTTCCAGGCTAACGCAGGCCCAAATATCCCGTTCCGGAAATTCGAGATTACAGGATGTTCCGCCGTGCGAGGTTTCGCATCAGCTCGCCGATGCCGAATGTCCATGGCTCGCATTCATCGCTGCTCCGCATACGATTGACGAGCTTTCCGAGTTGAGGCGCAGCAATGGTGACGATGTCGTCGCGCTTGTGCGTGAACCCCTGCCCCGGCGCGTCGCGGTCCTTTACCGGTGCGAACATGGTGCCAAGGAACAGCGCAAAGCCGTCCGGATACTGATGCACATTGCCGATGGTCTGCGCGACGAGGTCGGTAGGGTCTCGGCTGATCTTGCCGATCGAGGAATGGCCCTCGAGCACAAAACCGTCGGCGCCCTTCACGGTGAGGCCGATATCCATCCGCCTAACGTCATCGAGCGAAAAGGTGCTGTCGAAAAGCCGCAGCAGCGGCCCGATCGCGCAGGAGGCGTTGTTGTCCTTCGCCTTCGAGAGCAGCAGCGCAGAGCGGCCCTCGAAGTCGCGCAGGTTCACGTCGTTGCCGAGCGCCGCGCCCACGATCTTGCCGCGGCTCGACACCACAATCACCGCTTCCGGCTCCGGATTGTTCCAGGTCGATTTCGGATGCAGCCCGGCATCCATGCCGGTGCCGACCGCTGAGAGCACCGGAGCCTTGGTGAAGACCTCCGCGTCGGGACCGATGCCGACCTCGAGATACTGGCTCCAGGCGTTCTGGTCGATCAGCACCTGCTTGAGCTTCATGGCTTGCGCCGAACCGGGCTTGAGCTTCGACAGATCGTCGCCGACAAGGCGCACCACTTCCTTGCGGATCGCTTCGGCCGATGAGGGATTGCCGCGCGCCCGCTCCTCGATCACGCGCTCCAGCATCGAGATCGCGAAGGTCACGCCGGCGGCCTTCAGCACCTGCAGGTCGAGCGGTGCCAGCAGCCATGGTTTTGAACGGTCGCGGCTGTCAGGCGGCGTGTTGGCCAGGATGCTTTCGAGATCGCCGATGCGCCGCCCCTTTGCCGCCTGCATGGCGGCGGCGACAGGATCGTCCTGCTCGCAGAGCGCACTCACCGTCGCAAAACTTGCGCTGACATCGAATACGCCCTCGCCCCGCACTGCGACTACCGCCGGCCCGCCCACGTCAGGCAGCCAGACCCGCCCGACCAGCGTGCCCTTGGTGCCGTCCTGCGGCAGAACATCCGTTGCCCTGAGCGCGATCATCGTGCCTCCCCCTTTGTTCATATCCTCGATGCTGCGACTACCGCGCCTTGAGAATGCGCTGCCAGATAGTGCCGCCGAGCTTGTTCCAGCCGAGATAGAAGTACAGCACCGTGAGTGCAAACAACAAGAGCGCCGGCCAGCCTTCGAGCCTGAAGCCTTCACCGGTCAGGTTGCCGGTGAGCGCGCCGATCAAATAGCCGCCGACAAAGAAGACGGTGAGAAAGTCGAGAAGGCCGGCGAGTCCGCGGCGCCAGAACGGTTTTGCAGGGGCAAGGCTTGGCGGATCGGACATCCTGCTTCTCCCGATGCGGCGGCACTCACCGCCAGGGCTCGACGATAATCTTGGTATGCTCGTCCGGATTGGCGAGATCGGCGAAGGCCTTCGCAACGCCGTCGACGCCGACGCGGCCGGTGACGAGGGAGGCCGCATCGACCGTACCTTCGGCGATCAGGCGCAGCGAATAAGCGAATTCCTCCGGCGTGTAGCCAAGCACGTACTGGACGCTCAGCTCCTTCAGGATGCCTAGCATCGGCTCGGCGCGGTCGCTCTCCATGCAGACGCCGACTACGACGATCCTGGCGTCGCGCGGCGCGCCTTCGAACACCTGCTGCAGGAGTCCGGGGACGCCGACGCATTCGAAGATCAGCGCAGGCTTCAGCGCCGGCAGCATCGCCTGCAGCGGCGGACGCGCCGCCTTCTCTTCCGGCGACATCTGGGCGTGTTCGGCCCATGCGGCATAGGGCCCGGTGCGCGCGGGATCGACCACGATCTCGGCGCCCATCTTCTCCGCCAGTGCCCGGCGCACCGGCGAATAGTCGGCCGCGACGATCGGATGCAGGCCCTTGATCCTCAGCGCTGCGATCACCGCAAGCCCGACCGGCCCGCAACCGATCACCAGCGGCACCTCGCCGCCTTTGATGTTGGCCTTGGCCACCGCATGGACGCCGACGGCGAGCGGCTCGGTCAGCGCGGCATGCTCGGCGGGCAGGCCGTTCGGCACTTCCAGCAGCAAGGGCTCGCTGAGCAGCATGCGCTCGGCATAGCCGCCGACATTCTCGTTGGAGTAGCCGATCCCGGAAATTCCCTCGGGCGTGATCAAAGCCGGCAGCGAGCACACTTTGGCGCCCGGCTTGAGCTTGCGCTCCGTGCCGGGACCATATTCCAGCACCTCGCAACAGAACTCATGGCCGAATACGACGTCGCGCGTGAGATCCATTGGCTTGCGGTGGGGGAAATGCCTGGCAAGCTCGACCATCCGATGGGCGTGCTGGCGCGCGTGCAGGTCGGAGCCGCAGATGCCGCAGGCGAGCGTCTTGACCAGCACTTGCCCGGCGGCGGGCTTTGGGTCCGGCCAGCTGTCGGCGACGATCTCGCCGTTGCGGAAAATGGCGGCACGCATCGCTGATTTTTCCTCCCGCTTTTGTCCGCTGGTTTGTCACAGCCGGAGCGCGAAGAAAAGCAGCAAGATGACTCAGGCGTTGGGGGAGGACTCGCCAACCGCCAGGAGCAGTTGCGAGCGCCGCACGCGCTCGCGATGGGCGGTATAAAGGCCGCTCGCCACGATGAAGCCGGCGCCGACCACGGTCCACTTGTCCGGAAATTCACCAAAGACGAAGAAGCCGAGCACGCTGACCCAAAGCAGCTGGATGTAGGAAAACGGCGCAAGCACAGAAGCGTCGGCGTAGCGGAACGCCAGCACGACTATCCACTGCCCCGCCGTCGAGGCGAGACCGATGAAGATGCCGAAAGCGACCGCCTGCCAGGTCGGCGTGACCCAGACGAAGGGCACCAGCGCCGACAGGATCAGCACGCCGGCGATCGACGAATAGGTCATGGTGGTGATGACGCGCTCGGTCCCGCTCAACATGCGCGTCATGATCAGCGTGCAGGCCCAGCACAGCGCGGAAACCAATGGGAAGAATGCGGCAACGTGGAACGCGGAAGTACCGGGCCGCAAGATGATAAGCACGCCGACGAGACCGACGCCCGTCGCGATCCAGCGTCGCATGCCCACCACTTCGTTCAGGAAAACGATCGACAATGGGGTGACGAACATCGGTGCGACGAAGCCGGTGGCAGACGCCTCCGCGATCGGCAGGAAACCCAAGCCGGTAATGAAGAACAGCGACGAGCCGAGCACGGTGGCGCCGCGCATGAACTGCAGCTTGCGCCGGTCCGTCTTCAGCGCATAAAGCGGCGAGCCCGGAATCATCGCCGGCGTCATGATCAGCGCGAACACCAGGAACCTCATCCAGGTGATCTCGATGGAAGGCAGCGACGACGAGAGATATTTCGCGGTGACATCAGAC
>JAEZEU010000338.1 GCA_023432885.1 Pseudomonadota bacterium
CTCCGGGGCAGATCTCGATCGGACCAGAGATCTCCAGGTCGAGGAAGCGCAAGGCGTTCTTGGTGTGCAGCCGATCGACCAGATGCTTGATGTCGGGCAGCGGGTACTGCGGATGCATGAGGCCAGAGACCGAATATTCCATCTCGCGTCGGTTGAGCACCACCGTGGTGTTCATCGGGAACAGGTCGTCCTTGCCCGCGTGGTCGATGTGCAGGTGAGTGTGCAGCACGTAGCGAACATCGCCCATTCGCACACCGTGCTTGGCGAGCTGATTCTCGATCATGTTCTCGTGGAACTGGAGGCCGCGCATGCCGAGGCTCTCCATGATCTGGTTATGGCGATAGCCGGTATCGACCACCATGGGCCAGGGGCCGCCCAGGATCAGAAAGCCGTAGGTCGGCACACGGCGCGTGCGGCCGCAATCGCGCCCCAGCACGAGGAAGCTCGATTCCAGCTCGATATCGCCGTAATCGAGGATCTTGATTTCCAAAGCCATGTGGCTCTCCCATTCCCTTTATTGGCTGAGCCGGTAGACCCGGCGCGCAGTTTTATTGAAGACTTGTTCGTGAACGTTTGTCGGAACGCTGGCTCGAAGTGCTTCAACGAGTGCCGCATAGCTCGTCCAAAGCTTCTCGATGGGGAAGTTCGAACCGAACAGGCAGCGCTCCGCTCCGAACAGCGCCAGCGTTTCGCCCGCCACGACGGCGACATGCGCCGGATCATTGCGCCGGAGGAACGTGCCGAGGCCCGAAAATTTGCTGACGACATTAGGGCAGGCGGCGAGGCGTTTCATGCCGGCGCGCCATGATGCGATGCCTTCGGCCGTCAGGTCTTCCAGCATGCCCGAATGCTGAAGGACGAAGGTTATCCCCGGACAGGCCATGGCGAGATCCGCTGCTCCCGCCATCTGGCTGGCGAATACCTGGAGATCGAAACTCCAGCCATAGTCCGCAAGCCGCGCGACGTTACGCTGCAGAATCGGATCGCGCGCCAGATCGGGCGCCTGCGCGAAACGGTAGAGCGGGTTTCCATGCCAGTGGAGCTGCATCCGAACGCCGCGAACGGATGGTTCGACGGCTAACGCATCGAGCTGCGGCCGGATATCCTGCGCGAGCATGTCGCCATAAGCAACGATTGCGATCGGGAAGGCTGCGCGGCGGGCGGACTCCGCCACGAACCGCACCTCGTCGAGCGCCCGTGCCGGCGCCCAGTTCGCCTGCACATAGACGGCCTCGGTGACGCCTTCGGGTCGGCAATCGGCGAGGTACTCCTCGACCGGATAGTCGCGCCGGATCGGCTCATAGGGTCCGAAAATGCGCGGCTGCATCGGTCCGAGCAGCCACGGCAGATCGGCCTGCCGCCAGATGTGGAAATGCGCGTCGACTATTCCCGTCATGCTGCGTGTGCCTTCCCGACGGCAAGGATCGACCGGCAGAGCCGCGATGTGGAGCTCGCGTCGCCTAGCGAGGCGAGCAGCGGGCGGATCGCGCTCAGCGCTTCGGTCTCGGGGCGATACTGGGGATCAACGGCGAGCGGCGTGAACCAGCCGATCCTGAAGGCGCGCGCTGCGAGGCGATGCATGGCGCGGATCATCGCGGTCGGTTCGCCGCGCTCGAGCCCATCCGACAGCACGATCACATTAGCTCCCCTCGCATAGCCGGCGAAGCGCGGCACGGCGAGGAACGCTTCGAGGGCGTCGCCGATCCGGGTGCCGCCATCCCAATCCGCAACGAGGCCGGAGGCCTCGGCAAGCGCGTGCTCGCGGTTCTTGAGCCGCAGCGCGCGGGTGAGGCGGGTGAGCCGCGTGCCGAACGTGAAAACCTCAACACGAGGCACCGCGTGGACGATTTCATGCGCCAGTGCCAGATGCGCGTCACTGCGCTGCTTCATCGAGCCGGATACATCGATCAGGAGAAGAACGGGGCGAGGGCGCGTCGCGCGCCGCTGCCGCTTCAGGCTCATCACCTCGCCTTCGTTGCGCATCGCCGCCCGCAGGCTGCGTGCGAGGTCGACCCCCTTGCCGCGGCGGGCCGCCTTGTGGCGATAACCGCGCCGGCGGGGCAGGGCATCCGGCAGGGCGTCGGCAAAACGGCGCAGCGTTTGCGCATCGTCTGGCGCGCGCAGGGCACGTATCGCAAGGGCTTCCGCTCCCGTCGCGGCCTGGCCGGTCTCGTTGACTTCCTCGCCGATCAAGACTTCTTCGGTGCCGATGTCGTCCTGCACCTGCATGTCGTCATCGGCTTGCCACTCGTCGTCACCGGGCTCGCCGACAGCTCCAAGAAAATGCAGGTCGAACAGCGCGTCGAAGCGCGCCCGCTGTTCGGGATGAGGCGCAAGGGTCGCGACCGCGGCCTTGCGCACATGCTCGATGGTGCGAGGGCCGAGCAGCTCCACCGCCTGAAGGAAGCTCACCGTCTGTTCGGGCGCGACCGAAAATCCGTGTTCGCGCAGCAGGACCGGAAAGCCGATTAGCGGACGCACTGCGCCGGGCACCTTCACGCTCATGCCGCCATCCCCGGTATGAATTGCGCCAGGCGCGGACGCAGATGAGCCAGGTCTTCCTCATCCTTGATCGCCGCGCCGAGCGAGCGGCGGAAAGCCTCCGGCCATGATGCACCGGTGCGGGCAAGGGCCGTGGCGGCCTCGGCCCAGTCCACCGCTTCGGCAACGCCGGGAGGCTTCGAGAGTGGCTCGCCCCGCAGGATGCCGACCGCCGCCACCACGGCGCGCGCGGTGCTCTCGGCGACAGCGGATGAGCGCAGCATGATGATCTCGGCCTCGCGTGCCGGATCGGGATAGGCGATGTAGTGATAGACGCAGCGCCGGCGGAGCGCTTCATGGAGATCGCGCGTGCGGTTTGAGGTGAGGATCACCACGGGACGCTCGGCCGCGCGGAGCGTGCCGCGCTCGGGGATCGATATCGAGAAATCGGAGAGGAATTCGAGCAGGAATGCTTCGAATTCATGGTCGGATCGATCGATTTCGTCGATCAGCAGCACGGTCGAATCCGGACGGCGCAGCGCCGTCAGCATCGGGCGCTCGATCAGGAATTCATCGCGGTAAATATCCGTACTCGTCCCGTCCTGTGCCTGCCGGATTGCCAGCATCTGGCGGGGATAATTCCATTCGTACAGCGCCGCCGCGGCGTCGATCCCTTCAAAACACTGCAGTCGGATCAACTGCCGCCCGAGGATGCCGGCGATCGCTTTTGCAGCCTCTGTTTTGCCGACGCCCGGCGCGCCCTCGAGCAGCAACGGTTTGCCGAGCGCGAGCGCGAGATAACCCGCCGTCGCGATACCGTCATCGGCAAGATACAGCGCTGACCTGAGCGCCTCTGCGAGCGCCTCGGGACTCGAAATGCCGGCGATGGTGCTGCGCAGCGCCATGATCAACCGCCTCGCCTTGCCTGCGGGCGCGCGCCGCCATTGGCACGAATGCCGCGCAGCACGTTTTCCGGCGTGATTGGCAGCTCATCCACGCGCACGCCGACCGCGTTGAACACGGCATTGGCGACCGCCGGCAACACCGGGTTGGCGCACATTTCGCCTGGCCCTTTGCCGCCGAACGGGCCATCCGGCGCAGGGCGTTCCAGCACGCTCGCCGAATAGGGCGCGATATCGCCCGGTCCCGGCATCAAATACTCGTTGAAGTCGCGCGGACCGTGATCGGGATTGGGATAGTAGGGCTCCGGCGTTTCGAACAGCACATGGCTGTGGCCCATCCAGGCGCCGCCGACCAGTTGCTGCTCCACCATTCTCGGGTTGATCACACGGCCAAGCTCATAGGCGCTCATCACGTTGAGTAAGGTCACGTCGCCGGTCTCGTCATCCACTTCGACATCCGCCACGAGGCAGGCGTGGGCAAAGGCGGTGTTGGGGTTCATCTCGCCGGTCTCCGGATCGACCGCGGAGAGCGGAATGAGAAATATGCCGCGGCCCGCGATCGTCTTGCCTTGCTTGAACTGGGCGGCCTGCGCGGTCGCGCGCACGGTGATCGAGCGCGAGGGAGCGCCGCGCACGTGAATATTGCCACGCCCGTCGGTGACCAGGTCGGCGGCGTTGACTTCGAGTTCTTCCGCGGCGGCTTCAAGCAGAACGCCGCGCGCCTCGCGCGCCGCCGCAATCACCGCGTTGCCCATGCGATGCGTGCCGCGCGATGCGAAGGAGCCCATGTCGTGCGGGCCGGTGTCGCTGTCGGCCGTATCGACATAGACATCCTCGACCGGCACGCCGAGCGTTTCGGCCGCCACCTGCCGCGTGACTTGCTTCATGCCCTGGCCGAGATCGATCGCCGAAAGCGCGACGGTGAACTTGCCATCGGGATTGGAGTGGATCAGCGCCTGGCTGGGATCGCCGCCCAGGTTCATGCCGATGGGATAGTTGATCGAGGCCATGCCGCGGCCTTTGTGCCGTGTCATTTCACCGCCTCCTTGTTCCGAACACGGACGAGAAACGCATCGCGCCGTGCTGAGGCTGCGCGCCTGGCGCGGGCGCGGCAGGAGGCGTCGCGCCAGGCGGGGGCGGCGGGGCGGTTGACGGCATCGGGGCAAGCGGCGCCGGAGCCTGAACGGCGGGTTGCGTCATCGGGCGCGCGGGCTCATAGCGCGGCACGTTCGGCGCCGCCGGTCGCGCGTCGCGGCTGCCCTCCAGCTCCGGCTGTTTCGTCAGCGGGATGCGCATGGTGCCGGCGGGCAGGGTCTGCGTTGCGGGTCCGCTGCGCGTCTCGGGCCGGCCGATCTGACCACGCTGATCGATGGGTGTGGCCGGGATTTGCCCGCGCTCGCCCTGTCCGCCGCCCTCGAGCGAAGATTGTCGCCTGGCGCTTTCGGAGATCGGCCAGTGAGCCTTCTCCGCCGCCACCTGCACGCATTCGATCAGCGCCGTATTCTTTGCCACGCGCCGATGCGCTTTCATGTCGCCGTCGCGATAGGCGTTGAGGATGCGGAATTCCATCGGATCCATGTTCACGGCATGGGCGAGCTTGTCCATCTGCACCTCGAGCGCAAAATCGGCCGCGGTAATGCCGAAGCCGCGCATCGCCGTGGAGGGGCAGCGGTTGGTGTAGGAGACGTAGATGTCGGACGAGACATTCGGGATCCAGTAGGGCCCCGGGAGATGCGCCGTGCACTTGATGGCGGCGTAGGAAGACAGGCGGGTATAGGCGCCGGCATCGAAATAGGAACGAACATGGCGCGCGATGATGCGCCCGTCGCGCATCAGCCCGTCCTTGACGTAGACGCGCTCGGCGCCGCGCGGCGAGCCGTAGAGCATTTCCTCCTCGCGATCGAGCACGTAGCGCACGGGCCGGCCCGTCAGCATCGCGCCGAGAACCGCGAGCGGTTCGGTGAGCGAATCCACCTTGCCGCCGAATCCGCCGCCCACGGTGCCGCCGATGAAATGCAGCCGGTTTGACTCGAGATCGAGGATCTTTGCCGTCGTGCCCAGCGAGAAGAACAGCCCCTGCGCGCAGGAATGCACGACGAAGCGGTTGTCCTGCTCGGGGGCGGCGATCGTGCCATTGGTTTCCGTCGGGGCGTGCTCGATCGGAGAGGTCTGGTAGCGTTCCTCGATCACGAGGTCGGCGGCAGCGAAGGCTTTCTCGGTGTCGCCGAAGCGCAGCTTCTGGTGATCGAATTTCTCGTGATACTCGAAGTAATTGTTCGGGTAGGTTTCATTGACCACGGGCGCGCCGGGCTTGAGTGCCTCCTCGACATCGAAGACCGCCGGCAGGACTTCGTAGTCGATCCGCACCAGCTTGCGAGCCGCCATCGCTGCCGCCTCGCTCTCGGCGATGACGGCTACGACGGGCTCGCCCTTGTAGCTTACCTTGTTGACCGCAAGCGTGGGCTCATCGTCCTTGCCGAAATTGATCAGGCTGAGCAGCGTGTTCTTGTTCACCGGAACGTCCGCTGCCCGCAGGATGCGCTTCACACCCGGTGCGCGCTCCGCCGCCGCAACGTCGATCGAACGGATGCGGGCATGGTGGTGTGGGCTGCGCACGACCTTCAAATGCAGCAGGCCTTCGAACGCGTGATCATCGAAGTAGCGCGAGCGTCCCGTGACATGGCCCGGCATGTCCTGGCGCTGAATGCCCTTGCCGACGACGTTGAGATTGTCGTCGCGCTCGTTGGCGAAGTAGTCCTTCCGGATCTCGAGCATCCCGTTCTCCCTCAGGCGCG
>JAEZEU010000346.1 GCA_023432885.1 Pseudomonadota bacterium
GCTACGAGATCGTCGTGGCGGCGGCCGGTCCAACTGCCAAAATCCTGCTCGCGGAAAGCGGCGTCCTCCGCCGCATCGAGCCCGAGCGCGTGCGCCGTCTGCCGCGTGCGGCGCGCGGGGCTGCATACTGCAATTGCAGCTTCCGGCAGTCTCGCCTTCAGCGCGGCGATCGCATCCACCTCGCGCAGATCCGCCGGCGCATCGGGCGCATGAATGACGCCGCGCGGGCCGTCGACCGGCGCGTGGCGGATCAGCCAGAGTTTTGTCTCGCCCTTCATGCGTCAGCCGAACCGTGCTGCAAGCAAGAGCAGCACGGCCGTCTCGGCGACCTGCTCGGCCGCACCAAGCACATCGCCGGTCTGGCCGCCGATCTGACGCTTGGCGAGCCATGCCATGACGACAGCACAGATTGCCGTCACCAGCGCGGCCCAAAACGCGTTGGCCCAGGACAGCGCGAGCAGCGCAATCACCAAAGCAATGGCAATTGCCACCATCGCGACCCCGGCGTCCGGCCGGCCGGCGTTGGCGGCCAGTCCATCCTTGCGCGCATAAGGCAGGTTCAACGACATGACAGGCAAGACGCCGCGCGCCAGCGCGTGCGCGGCAATCATCCCGAAAATGAGCTGCGCATCCGGCAGCGAGGCGAGCGCGGAAAGCTTTGCGGCAAAGCTCACCAGCAGGATCGCCGCCCCATAGGTGCCGAGCCGGCTGTCGCGCATGATCTCGAGTTTTGCAGCGGCATCGCGGCCGCCGCCAAAACCGTCGGCGACATCGGCAAGCCCATCCTCATGCAATGCGCCAGTCAGGATCATGCCTGCGCCGAGCGCAAGGGCTGCGCAGGCCAGGTCCGGAAGCCCCGTGACGCGTAGCGCAAGGCAGAACAGGCCGATGGCGGCGCCGATCACCGCGCCGACCACGGGAAACATGCGATGCGCGCGCACGAAATTCGGCGGCATCGCCCCTTGCGGATGCGGCATCGGCAGGCGAGTCAGGAACGCGACCGCCGTTTTGAGGTCGTCAAGCCATTCATTCATGGTCGCAAGCGTCCGGGAATCGACTAGCGTGGACGGCTCTGATGTTGTTTTCGCGCATGATCTTGTCCGAAAACCGCTTCACACCTTTCGGTATCATGCGGAAGAGATTCGCAAATGCAGTTTAGCAAACTCGACGACATCGGCGCGTTCTGTCGCGACCTGCCCAAGGGTGATTCGGCCGCGGCCGAATCAGCGGCAGCGCGTGAGCAGGTGCTGACGAAGCCGCCCGGCAGCCTCGGCCGGCTGGAAGAGCTCGCAATCTGGCTGGCGGGCTGGCAGGGCCGCGACAGGCCGCGGCTCGACCGCGTTGCCATCAACGTGTTCGCCGGCAATCACGGCATCGCCGCGCGCGGCGTCTCCGCCTATCCCGCCGAGGTGACGGTGCAGATGGTGGCGAATTTTTCCGCAGGGGGCGCTGCGATCAATCAGATCGCGCGGCTTGCCGGCGCCGAACTGAGGGTGGAGGCGATCGAGCTCGACCGCCCTACCCGCGATTTCACGGCCGCGGCGGCCATGGATGCGGATGAATTCCTCCGCGCCTTCGACATCGGCTTTCGCAGCGTGCCCGCAGATTGCGACCTGCTGGCGGTCGGCGAGATGGGAATTGCCAACACCACGGCGGCGGCGGCCCTCTGCGCAGCGCTCGTCGGCGGCGGCGGCGAGCGATGGTCCGGCCGCGGGACCGGCGTCGATGATCAAGGGCTCGCCCGCAAGCGCGCCACGATCGAGGCCGCGCTCGCCTTCCACCAGCGTATCCTCGCCGATCCGCTTCGTGTTGCGGCCGCTATCGGCGGGCGCGAACTCGCCGCAATTGCCGGCACCGTGCTGGCGGCGCGAAGCCGCTGCATCCCGGTGCTGCTCGACGGTTTCGTGGCGACGGCTGCCGTGCTCCCCTTGGCACGACTGGCGTCCGATGCGCTCGACCACTGCCGCGCCGGCCATGTCTCGGCGGAGGCAGGACATCGGGCGCTGCTCAGGGAGTTGAAGCTCGACCCGCTGCTCGATCTCGGCATGCGGCTGGGCGAGGGCTCGGGCGCCGGCACGGCCATCCTGTTGCTGCGGACGGCATTAGCCTGCCACAATGGAATGGCAACCTTCGCGGAAGCCGGCGTTTCCAGCCGCGCCTGATCTTGTCACTGGCCGCATCATTGACCACATCACGTCCATGGGATGGATGGCATGAAGCGTGTGCGGATGATTGTTGCAACCTTGATGCTGTGTGCGGCCGCCACGTCCGCGCGCGCGGAGGTGCGCATCCTCTCCAGCCCGGGTGGACGGGTCGCACCGTTCATCGAACTGTTCGACAAGGTCCGCGAATCCGGCGAGCGCGTGGTGATCGACGGGCCGTGCCTGTCTGCCTGTACACTGGTTCTGATGACGGTGCCGAGCGAGCGCATCTGCGTGACGCGGCGCGCCGTGCTCGGCTTCCACGCGGCGCGTTCGATCGACCGGCAGGGACGGATGTATGCCGAGCCGGAAGCATCGAGGGCGGTGGAGGAAGCTTATCCGGCGCCGGTCCGAGACTGGATCAGCCGCCGCGGCGGGCTGAGCTCGCGGCTGCTGCTGCTGCGCGGACGCGAGTTGGCCGCGATCTATCCGAGGTGCAGGTAAGCACGACACTATTTGTTTGAGGCGGGGCGATCCTCGCGTCCCACCTCTCTCGAGGTGGACCGCCGATGCTGTGAGAGTCGAGCCGCACCTCACATCTCGGCCGGGCAGTTCACCATCCAGGGGATGCCGAACTGGTCGGTGCACATACCGAATCCCTTCGAGAAGAAAGTCTTGCCGAACGGCATGGCGACGCTGCCGCCTTCGGCGAGCGCTTTGAACTTGCGCTCGGCATCGGCCACATCCTCGACCTGCAGCGAGACGGAAAAGCCCTGTGGCTTTTCGAAATGACCGGGGGGTGCGTCCGAAGCCATCAGCACCTCGCCGTCGATGGTGACCTTGGCGTGCATGATTTTCTTCTGGTAGTCCGGCGGCATCTTCATCTCGGGCGGACCTTCCCCAAAGGGAAACATCACCTCGATCTTCGCGCCCAGCACCTTCTGGTAATATTTCAGCGCCGCTTCGCAGTTGCCGTTGAAGTGGATGTAGGGATTGAGCTGCATCGTTTGCTCCTTGGAAAGGGCGCCGTCGGCGCCGGTCACTTCTCGGTGAGCTGCTTCAGGTTGGCGAGGCCCGTTTCAAAATCCTTGCCGATCATCTTGTCGAAGCTCATGAACACCTGCATCACCTTCGACATGAACGGCGACGGGCCGTACATCACCCAGTGCACATTGGTCGCATTGCCCTGCGGCAGCATTGTGAATTCGGCGGCGTTGTGCGCCTCGAACGGTTTGAGGAAATCCAGCTTGATGACGAGCTTCGACGGCGCATTGGCCTGCAGGATTTCCATCCTGCCCGTTCCGACGTCCTTGTTGCCTTCCCAGCCGTAGACGGCGCCCTTGCCGCGCTCGGCGCCGCTGAAACTGCGCTTCAGCGCAGGATCGCGGTGCTCCCAGGGCGACCAGCCTGTCCACTGACGGAAGTCGCTGAGAACCGCAAAGATCCTGTCCGCCGGTGCGTTGATCGTGGCGGTGCGCTCAACGCGAAAGGTGTCGGGCTTGGTGGCGGCCATAGCGAGAATGGCGGCAATTGCAACCGCAAGCACGATGGCGATGCCGGCAATGACTTTGAACATGGTCAGCTCCATAAAAACTCCTCACGTGCTCAAGACGATTGGGGTGGGCCGAATTCGACAGGATGTGGAAAATTTCTCCTCGTCACCCCCCGGAAAATCCCGGCGCGAAGACGCTTCGCGCCTTTGCCCGGCGATGATGCTGTAGTTTATTTCGCCGCCTTCACAGCAGCCGGGTTGCTGTCGCGGATCAGGCGGTCGAGATGCATGCGGATGTGGGCGGCCTCCGCGGAGGTATTGGCGAGTGCAATGGCGCGGTCGAAGGCGACCCGGGCTTCCTCGTTGCGGCCAAGCTGCATGAGGAAGGCGCCGCGCACGCCGAAATAGTGAAAGTAATTCGACAGGCGCGAGGATAGCGGCTCGATCATGTCGAGCGCGGCCTGCGGCCCCCTCACCTTGGAGACCGCGACCGAGCGGTTCAGCGTCACGACCGGCGAAGGCTGCATGATCTCGAGCGCGCCATACAAGAGATCGATCTGGGTCCAGTCGGTATCCTCCGGCTTCTCGGCCCGCGCGTGCAGCGCGGAGATCGCGGCCTGTACCTGATAGGGCCCGCTTCGGCGATGGCGCATCGCCTTGTCGATCAGCGCGAGGCCTTCGGCGATCAAGGTCTTGTTCCACAACGAGCGGTCCTGGTCTTCGAGCAGGATCACCGCACCATTCGCGTCGAAGCGCGCGTCGGCGCGGGCGTGTTGCAGCAACAGCAGCGCGGTGAGCCCCATGATCTCCGGCTCGCTCTGGAACAGACGCAGCAGGAGCCGGGACAGGCGGATCGCCTCCTCGCACAGCGGCGAGCGGATTGCCGCGGTATCGCCGCTCGCCGAATAGCCCTCGTTGAAGATCAGGTAGACCATGGCGGCAACAGAAGCGAGCCGCTCGCTGCGCTCCACCCCGCCCGGCGTCTCGAACGGCACCTTGGCTTGGGCGACACGCGCTTTCGCGCGCGTGATGCGCTGCTCCATCGCCGCCTCGCTGACGAGGAAGGCGCGCGCGATCTGCTTGACGGTGAGGCCGGAGACGATGCGCAGCGCCAGCGCAATCTGCTGCGTCGCCGGCAGATCGGGATGGCAGCAGATGAACAGCAGCCGCAGGATATCGTCCCGGTAATGCGAGCCATCGAGCCTTTCAGCGATTTCCGCCTCGGCGTCGCCGATGTCTGAGATCGCCTCGTCCTCGGGCAGCGTTTCCTGTTTGCGGTTGCGCCGGACCTCGTCGATGCCCGCATTGCGGCCAACCATGATCAGCCAGCTTGCGGGATCGCGCGGCGGGCCGTTCTGCGGCCACGTCTTCAGCGCGCGGAGGCAGGCGTTCTGATAGGCCTCTTCCGCCGCATCGAGGTTGCGGAAATAGCGCAGGAGCGCGCCGACCGCCTGGGGGCGCGCCGAGGTGAGCGCGGCGTCGATCCAGGCGGTGTCGGTCACGTCGGCACACTCCCGGGCGCGAACACGCCGACCGGGCGGATCTCATAGGCGCCGCCGGGATTGGCCGCACCAAGATCGCGTGCGACGTCGACCGCTTCATCGAGGTTCTTGCAATCGACCAGATAGAAGCCGAGCAATTGCTCCTTGGTCTCCGCGTAGGGGCCATCCAGCACCAGCGGCGGATCGTCCTTGCGCAGCGTGGTCGCCGCGGTGGTGGGCAGCAGACGCGCGACCGGACCGAGCCGCCCCTGTTTGGTCAGCTTGTCCTGCACGACGGCGAGCTTCTTCATGACTTCGGCATCCTGCTCCTTGGTCCAGGAGCCGACAAAATCTTCGTCGTGATAGCAGAGGATGGCGTACAGCATTCGACAAGCATCTTCCCTGTTTGAGCATGATCGCACCGGAAAACCGGCACCCCGCTTTGCGCTACTCCGCGCTTCGCGTCCGGATCATGCTGCGTCTTCAAGACGACGGAATATGCCTGCAGCCGACAACGAAGCGGAAGAAATTTTTCGATTTCTTCCGCTTCTCGAGGGAACTTGGCAATAGTTGCGTCTGGCTTACCAGTACACGCCGTAGCGGGCGGCGATGCGGCGCGCCTTCGCCTCATCGGATTCGCGGCGGACCTTCTTCACGGCCTTCTTGGTCGTGGTCGCCGGCTTGGCCTCGGTCGTCGTCGCAGTCGTGGTGGCGGTCGTCGTGGCAGCGGGCGCCTGCGCTTGCACCGGCGCGGCGGGCGCCTGGACCTGGACGGCGGCGGCGTCGCTGGCGACGGTAGCGGCCTGAGCGAGCTTGACGGAAACCTCGGCAATCGGCTTCTGCGCTTCGGTGGCGGTGATGCTGCCGGCGGCTGCGGTCGTGCTGACCGTCGGAAGGCCAGCCAGGCTCAGGCTGCGGGTTTGGCCGGCTTGGGCGGAAACGGAGGCCAGCAGCAGAGCGGAAATCAGGATCAGTTTGCGCATGGGAAGTCTCCCTGTTTGATGGCATGGAGACTAGGGCAGGCATCCGATCTGTTATGTGACTAAAATCACACAAATCCGGGGGAGTTCAGGAATGACAAAAGGCGCCCTCGCCATCCTCGTCCATGGCGGGACGGAAAACTGGTCGCCGGCGCGTTGGAAGGCCCGGTTCGACGACGTTTGCGGCGATCGCCGGGTGCTGTTGCTGCCGGCCACCGGCTTCGATCCCGCCGAGGTGCACTATGCCGCGGTGTGGAAGCCGAAGCCGGGGGAGCTTGCGGGGTTTCCCAATCTGCGCGTGATCTTCAATCTCGGGGCGGGCGTCGATGCGCTGATGGCCGACAAGTCGCTGCCCGACGTGCCGCTGGTACGGGTGGCGGTTGCCGATCTCACCGACCGCATGGCCGAGTACGTCGTGCTGCACGTGCTGATGCATCACCGCCAGGAGCCTTACTTGCGCGAGTCGCAACGGGCAAAGAGATGGGCGCCGAAATTCCAGCATGCCGCGGGTGCGATGTCGGTCGGCATCATGGGGCTCGGCACGCTCGGCGCCAATGCCGCCGAGGTCCTGCAACGGCTGGGATTTCGAGTGTCGGGCTGGAGCCGGTCGCGGAAGGACATCGAAGGCGTCGCGTGCTTCCACGGCGCGGACGGATTTGATGCGTTCCTGCACCAGACCGACATTCTTGTTTGCCTGTTGCCGCTGACAACCGAGACCCGGCACGTCCTGAGCCGCGACATTTTCGAAAAGCTGAACCGCAGCGGCCCGCTCGGCGCGCCCGTGCTGATCAATGCCGGCCGCGGCGGCCTGCAGAACGAGGCCGACATTCTTGCCTGTCTTGACGACGGCACGCTGGGTAGCGCCTCGCTCGATGTGTTCGAGACAGAGCCATTGCCTGCCGACAGCCCGTTCTGGGACCACCCGAAAGTGGTGCTCACGCCGCACAATGCGGCGGACACCGATCCGGATGAAATCTCGAAATATGTCGCTCAGCAGATCGCGCGATTCGAGGCCGGCGGCGCGCTGAAGAATGTGGTGGACCGCCGGCGGGGGTATTGAAGCGTGGAGTCGTAATGAATCGCAGGATGGCTAGAGCGCAGCGAAACCCATCATTCCCCTTGCGGAAGCACCATGGGCTTTGCTGCGCTTCACCCCATCCTACGCGCTACGAATTCGCGCTCACCTCAGCGGCCGGCCGCCGATGGCCAGCGGGGTCTGGCCGGGCAACAGTGGCGAGTTGATGTCGCTGTCGACGAGCCCCTGCGTCTGGAACTGGGTGACGCCGACGCCGAGCGACAGACTGAGATTCGAGGTCGGCCGGTATTCGATCCCGGCA
>JAEZEU010000409.1 GCA_023432885.1 Pseudomonadota bacterium
AACCAGGAGTACGGCGCACCGCCGCGTCGATCGGACGACCTGGCCGCAACGCTTCCATCGGGCGCGCCCAGCGCCATCACACCCTCGAGCGGCTTTTCGCTGACGATCATGACGCGCAGCGGCGCCCCCTTCCAAGGAGCGAGCGGCGAGGGCAACACCGAGATCTCGGCCTTCTCCCCGCATGGGCTCGCCGCCGCGTGGGCCGGCGAGGCCACTGTTGCGTAAATGAGAGCGGCTGTTGCAGAAGCAAACCGGCTGGCAGGATGCATTTTGACAACCTTTCTGGAATCCGGAACTGCCCTTGCCCTTGCCCACCCCGAACGTCATCGCTCGGCCGCCACCTACACGCGCCCCCTATCCCGGCTGAGGTCGGTTGCACTCCAGCCGGCGAAGTTCTCAAAGCAGAAGCCGAGCATGCGAATAACCGAGAACCACGATCGTCCGACGAAGCGCCGTTGATATGGCGAAACCGGCGCGGCGCGAATTTTGTGAAATGGTTGTTGCCGCGCTGCCACTTAGAGGTCAGCGATATTGACCAATGCGCGATGTGTCATTCAGGACGCGCGAGCGGCGGTCGAGGCAAGCGCACAGCGATATCCGCCCTGTTTCAGACTCCGGCATGCGCGACACACTGCCGTGCGAATGGCCTCGCGCCGTTGCGAGGCCACGCAACTGATGGCCTCGAACGGACGGGAGAGCATCATCACGAGATTTGAACACTCTTACGTAAGCAAGCGCATTCACAAGTGTGTCACATTAATTTGGCGCGAAACTGCCGGTCTCCATCGATCCGACGATCTCGTCCCATGACTGCATTGCAGGCGCGAAGTTTGAGGCCCGAGGTGATAGCCTCCGCCCTTCGATAACAGCCAAAGAAGAGGAGAGGCTCGTAGCGTTGATTTAGATCAACCAGTGCCTCCAGCTTTCATCCACCCTTGTTCGCGTCGCAACGGAAAACCTGCGCTAAGGAAAGCAGCACCAGCTTCCTGCTACCCCGCATTTGAATTTGAATAGCTCAGTCGGCCGGCGATGGGGCCGGGGCCGCGGTCCGATAGAGCACGAGGATCTTCGCTCGATATTGTAAGCGCTCCACGTTGGCGGAGTGAGGTTCGGAGGCACCGCGTGATGACGTCGCTTCCTCTGTCGCCACGGTCACGATCCGCGCCAGGACCGGGTAAGCTTCCCTCGGAGACCGAAGGGATGAGCCGGATTCCGGGCGGCACTTTCCGGATGGGATCGGACAAGCATTATCCGGAAGAAGCGCCCGCACATCATGTCACGGTCGGCGCGTTCTGGATGGATCGGCATCCAGTCACCAATCGGCAATTCAGGGCGTTCGTCAGGGCGACCGGACACGTCACTGTCGCCGAAATCGTGCCTGACCCCAAGGACTATCCCGGCATGCTGCCGCATATGATCTATGCGGGCTCGCTGACGTTCACGCCGCCCGATTACCCGGTCAGCTTGCGCGATTTCAGCCAGTGGTGGTCGTTCACCAAGGGCGCGGACTGGCGGCATCCGTACGGGCCCAAAAGCAACGTCAAGGGGCTCGAGGATCATCCGGTCGTCCACGTGGCCTTCGCCGATGCGCTCGCTTATGCCGCATGGGCAGGCAAGGAGTTGCCGACCGAGGCCGAATGGGAGTTTGCCGCGCGTAGCGGCCTGGACGAGGTCGAATTTGCCTGGGGCGATGAACTCACGCCCGGCGGCAGGCACATGGCCAATACCTGGCAGGGTGAATTCCCCCGCCAGAACCTCAATCACGACGGATACGACCGCACCTCGCCGGTCACGGCATTCCCGGCGAACAGCTACGGCCTGTACGACATGATCGGCAATGTCTGGGAATGGACCGCCGATTGGTATGCGCCAAAACATGAGGCCGGTGCGCCGAAAGCTTGCTGCATCCCGACCAATCCGCGCGGCGGGCGCGAGGAAAGCAGCTACGACCCCCGAGTGACGAACGTCAAGATCCCGCGCAAGGTCCTCAAGGGCGGCTCGCATCTGTGCGCGCCGAATTACTGCCGTCGCTATCGGCCGGCTGCGCGTCATGCCCAGCCGATCGACACCTCAACAAGTCACATTGGCTTTCGATGCATCAGGCGAGAAATCCCCCACGCACCACAACCGGGAGAGTGACGTCATGTCCGACACTATCCTCAGGAACAAGCCGCGCAGCGATCGAAGTGGGCAACGCCAGGCGGCACCAGGTTGGCGCAAGCGGTCCTGCGCATTGCTCGGCGCTACGATGTTGTCTGTGTCCTTGTGCGGGCTGACCACCATGCCGGCAGCAGCACAGCAGCAGAAGCCCAACATCATCTTCATCATGGGCGATGACATCGGCTGGATGCAGCCGAGCATCTATCACCGCGGGCTCATGGTCGGCGAAACCCCGAATATCGACCGCATCGGCAACGAAGGCGCAGTCTTCATGGACTACGTCGCCATGCAGAGCTGCACTTCCGGCCGCAATGCATTCTTCACCGGCATGTACCCGCTGCGCACGGGCATGATCCCGCCCCAACTGCCGGGCAGCCCGTCCTATCTGCGCCCGGGCACACCGGCGCTCGCCCAGTTCCTGCTCGATCTCGGCTACAACACCGGCGAGTTCGGCAAGAACCATCTCGGCGATCACACCGATGCATTGCCGACGGCGCACGGCTTCCAGGAGTATTGGGGTTATCTCTATCACCTGGACGCAATGCAGCAGGTCAGCTTCGCCGACATCAACAAGAGTCCAACGGAACAGACCGTCGCACCTCCTTGCATGAACACGCCGATCCCCGGTGTGGCGGAAGTGCCCGGCGCGGTGGATCCCAAGACGACGATGTGCCTGACGCCACCGCGCCCGGTCCTGGCGTGCAACTCCTCGGACGGCACCAGCAAGAACCAAACGTGCAAGGACGAGGGCCCTCTCACGCTTGACCGATCAAGGACGGTCGATGAAGAAATCTCGGCCAAGGTCGTGGATTTCATGGATCGCAACGATCCGAAGAGGACAAACAAGCCGTTCTTCGTCTGGTACAACCCCGCGCGCATGCATGTCGTTACCGTGCTGCCGCCGAAATACGAAGCCATGGTGGGCGAGCGTGGCGGCAAGGACTGGGGCGTCAACGAAGCCGGCATGAAGCAGATGGACGACAATATCGGTGTCGTCCTGAAGAAACTGGACGACATGGGCCAGGCCAACAACACGATCGTTGTGTTCACAACCGACAACGGCGCCGAGCAGATCAGCTTCCCGGACGGCGGCATCACGCCGTTCAAGGGCCAGAAGGGCGAGGCCTGGGAAGGCGGCTATCGCGCACCGATGGTGATCAAATGGCCGGGCGTCATCAAGCCAAGTACGGTCAAGAACCAGCTATTCGCCGCACTTGATTGGGTGCCCACCCTGGTCGACGTCGCCGGCGGCCCCAAGGGGGACGCACTGAAACAACAGATCGAGGCAGGACAATATCCCGGTATCGTCAAGACCACGCTCGATGGCTTCGACCAGCGTGACTACCTGGAAGGCAAGTCCGAAAAATCGGCACGGGACCACTTCTTCTACTTCTCGGGCGCGACGCCGTCGGCGGTGCGCTACAAGAACTGGAAGATGTACTACACGATGTCGCAGCCCGGACCGGCTGGGTGGATCATGCCGCTCGTTCCGTTCCACTTCACCCTCGTTCAGAACATCAAGCGTGATCCCTTCGAGCAGAATGTCGGCATCGACCAGAAGTCGGCGATGAGCCTGGGTGGCGCGCTCGGCGGTCCGGTCACTGCGTTTCAGTACGACTGGAACATGCTGCCGATCGGTCAGCGGCTGTGGCTGGCGCATCTGTCGACCTACGAGAAATTCCC
>JAEZEU010000429.1 GCA_023432885.1 Pseudomonadota bacterium
CGTCGCGCACCAAGGGCGCCAAGGGAAGATCGGCTGCTGCGAAGAAGGCGGCGCGGACGAGGGCACAGCGGAGGCGGTGAGGCGCGGCTGACTCTTTTGACTACTGCACGACGTCGAGCTTCACCGGTGCGACGCCTCGGCCGACCATGCCGAGCTCTTGCGCCGCCGAGTAGGAGACGTCGACCACGCGCCCCGGCACATACGGCCCGCGATCATTGACGCGCACCGTCACCGAACGGCCGGTGCTGGTATTGGTCACGCGCAGCTTGGTGCCGAACGGGAGCGTCGGATGCGCGGCGGTCAGCTCGTTGGGATCGAATTTCTCGCCGCTCGCGGTTTTCGTGCCCTGCCAGTAGAAGCTTGCGACGCCGTTCGAAGGGCTCTTGCGCTCGCTCGTCTCGCGGGCAGGCGCGCGCCGCACGACGGAGGCGGTGGCCACGGGCCGTCGCGGCTGCTCGATCGCGGCTGGCCGCGCCGCCCTGCTGCGCAGGTCCGAATGCTGCGCCATGTATGGCGTTTGCACGCAGGCCGCGAGCGTCGCGGCACCCGCAATGATCGCGGCGAGCTTGAAGAATCGAGACATGGTCTGCGCCTCCGTTCGCGCTAGTAGCGTTGCGCAAACGGGGCAGCACCGTGTCTGATTGCAGCGCGGCTTGCCGATTTGGATCTGGCTGTGGCGGAGCAGTCACACGTGGCGCGAAAGCGCCATGATGTTGACACGCGATCGCCGCGGAAGACGTGCGCAGGACGATGAGGCAGTTACCGGCCGCATCGGCGGGCCCATAAACTTGGGCCCGCTACAGACCGGGCGGGCAGAAGCATTGCGGCTTTCAGCAGCAGCCTCTGAAGCGGCCTTTGCCGATTTCATAGCGCGCTTGCTGGCGTTCGCGAAAGAATTCCACATACGTCATGACCGGCTGGCCGGGATGCCTCGCCTGCCGGTGCGCGACGTATGTTTCGTAGTCGGGAACGCCGATCATGAGACGCGCAGTACGCGTGCTCCAGTAACGGGCGGTTCGCATCGCGGTGGCGGATTGGTCGAACAGGTTCTGCAGGTCAGGCACGGCTACCTCCCGCGGCTACTCCAGTGAACTCTATTTCCATTGCGGTCGGCTGCGGATTGCCCAATGCCCGCCAGATATTGATCAGGCCGTAGATCACCGTCGCAACGACCACCAGCACGAACAAGGCGGCAAGCGATGCATCGATGTAGTCGTTGAAGACGATCCGGCTCATCTCGCCGACAGTTTTGGCGGGCGCCAACACCTGACCTGCCGAGATCGCCTCGCTGAATTTGAGCGCGTGGCTGACGAACCCGATGTTCGGATCGGGGCTGAATACCTTCTGGAGCCCCGCCGTCGTCGTGCAGGCCACGAGCCACACCGCGGGCACGATCGTCACCCACGCGAACCGTTCGCGCTTCATCTTGAACAGAACGACGGTGCACACCGTCAACGCGATTGCCGCCAGCATCTGGTTGGCGGTGCCGAACAGAGGCCATAGCGTCCAGATGCCGCCCAGCGGGTCGATCACGCCGATGTAGAGAAAGTAGCCCCACAGCGCGCATGAAAGCGCCGAGCCGATCAGGTTGTTGGTCCATGACGCGGTCTCCTTGAACGCGGGGATGGCGTTGCCGACGAGATCCTGAATCATGAACCGGAGCACGCGCGTTCCGGCGTCGACGGTGGTGAGGATGAACAGCGCCTCGAAGAGAATCGCGAAGTGATACCAGATGCCCATCAGGGCGCGGCCGCCCAGGAACGACGACAGGATGTGGGCCATGCCGACGGCGAGCGTTGGTGCGCCGCCGGTGCGTGACATGATCGAGCTCTCGCCGACGTCCCTGGCCATTTGAGTGATCTCGTCCGGGGTCACCACGAACCCCCATCCCGAGATGACTTGCGCGGCCTGGTCGGCGGTGGTGCCGATCAGTCCTGCAGAGCTGTTCATCGCGAAATAGACGCCGGGATGGATGATGCTCGCGCCGATCATCGCCATGATCGCGACGAACGATTCCATCAGCATTCCGCCGTAGCCGATGAAGGCGATCTGCCTTTCGTTCTCGATCATCTTCGGCGTCGTCCCTGACGCAATCAGCGCATGCCATCCGGAAACGGCGCCGCAGGCGATGGTGATGAAGAGGAACGGGAACAGGCTGCCGGCCCAGACCGGCCCGCTGCCGTCGATGAATTTGGTGACGGCCGGCATCTGCAGATCGGGACGAACGATGATGATGCCGACGGCCAGAAGGGCAATGGTGCCGATCTTGAGGAATGTCGAAAGGTAATCGCGGGGTGCCAGAAGCAGCCAGACCGGCAGCACGGATGCGACGAAGCCGTATCCGATGATGATCAGCGCGAGCGTCTCCCCCCGCAGATCGAAGTACGTGGCGAGCTCGGGCGTCTCGGACACGGTCTTGCCGTAGACCAGCGCGGCCAGAAGCAGCACGCAGCCGAGCAGTGACATTTCGCCGACCCTGCCCGGGCGGATAAACCGGCCATAGACCCCCATGAGAAGGGCGATCGGAATCGAGCAGAACACCGCGAAGGTTCCCCACGGACTGCCGATCAGCGCCTTGACGACGACGAGAGCAAGGACCGCAAGGACGATGACGCAGATCAGGAGAATCCCTATGCCTGCGATCGTGCCCGCCACGGCTCCCATCTCGGCGCGCACGATGTCGCCGAGCGAGCGGCCGTCGCGCCGCGTCGATAGAAACAGCACGGTCATGTCCTGGATTGCGCCTCCGAACACCGCGCCTGCGAGAATCCAGAGCGTGCCCGGCAGATAGCCCATTTGCGCGGCAAGCACCGGACCGACCAGCGGACCCGCGCCGGCGATCGCCGCGAAATGATGGCCGTAGAGCACGTATTTGTTGGTCGGAACGTAATCGAGACCGTCATTATGGCGGACGGCCGGCGTTATTCGCGCGCCATCGACCCCGAGCGCCCGGTCGGCGACGAACAGCCCGTAAAACCGGTAGGCAATGAAATAGATGCAGACCGCGGCGACGACCAGCCACGCGGCGTTGACCGTTTCACCTCGATTGAGCGCCACGATCGCAAATGAGACGGCACCCAGAAGGGCGACCGCGACCCACAACAGTTTCGTCTGGGGCGCGCTTGAATTGTTGATGACACTCATGGACGTCCTCCCGCACTGCAGGAAGCCCAACCAAACAAGATCAACCCTGGCGGGGGTCTCGATCGAGGCGAGAGTGTACTGGCTGGGACTTCTTCCCGTACGCCAGGGTCAGAACTGGGTATGTCGCTACGCCCAGAACTCGTCAAAGTTCCTGTTGCGGCATGATTATCGGACTCTGATCTTCGCTGGGAATGATCTGGCCAGGGGGCAGTAGCTCTGCGCGAAGGCGCGAAACGGCAGGCAACACTCGGGCATTCGATGCAGCGAGAACGCCACGCATCTGTCCTTCGTATCCGGGACGGCTTTGAGAGGTGGCAATCGTCAGATCGCGAGGGCGCCGGCGACCATGCTTGTCGATTGATGGGGATCGCCGTTAGCAAGCTTGGATGTGCGGGCGGCGGAACCGGCTTCGAAGTCTTTGTGCAGAACCGTCACTGCGCCGGGCGCTACAAGTGATTCTTCCGCCTCGCTAGCAACGAACTCCGTTGATGAAGGTTAGTGCCGGACCATCGGCGGAGATCATGCATGAATGCCAGGCAGGGACGGTCGGTGTCGCGCCGGCAGGTCGTCGGCGCGGCAGGCGCGGCGCTCGCGCTTTCTTCGCTCGGCAACGCAGCGGCGAAGGAAGACGTACACATGACCGAACAAACTCTCATCGATCCCGACACCCGCTATCCGAAGCCGCCCTTCAAGAGGCAGTCGCAGCCCTGGCCCGGACTCGCCGGCAAGATGGAGCCTCGGCCGGATCACGGCGAGACCAGCTACAAGGGGTCCGGCCGCCTTGCCGGGCGCAAGGCACTCATCACGGGCGGTGATTCAGGCATGGGCCGCGCGGCGGCCATTGCCTATGCGCGCGAGGGCGCCGACGTCGCCATCAACTATTTTCCCACCGAGGAGCCGGACGCCCGGGAGGTGACCGAGTTGATCAAGCAGGCCGGCCGCGTCGCCGTGTCCATTCCCGGCGATCTGAGGGACGAGGCATTCTGCAAGGCGTTGGTCGAGAAAGCCGTCCAGGGCTTGGGCGGTCTGGACATCGTTGTCTGCAATGCGGCGCGGCAGCAGGCGCGCGACTCCATCCTCGACCTCTCGTCGGAGGACTTTGACGCCACGATGAAGACGAACATCTACGCGCCTTTCTGGATCATCAAGGCGGCGCTGCCTCACTTGAAGCCCGGGGCGTGCATTATCGGAACGGCCTCCGAACAGGCCTACGATCCGACTCCCGATCTCTACGATTATGCCCAGACCAAGGCCGCGACCATGAACTATGTGAAGTCGCTGGCCAAGCAGCTCGCCCCGAAAGGCATTCGGGTCAATGCCGTCGCGCCCGGTCCGATCTGGACCCCGCTCCAGGTGTCCGGTGGGGCATCGATGGAGAAGCTCGAAAAGTTCGGAGCGCACACGCCGCTCGGCCGCCCCGGCCAGCCCGTTGAACTCGCATCGATCTACGTCCAGCTCGCGGCGGCAGATGCGAGTTATGCGACGGGTCAGGTCTATGGCGCCTCGGGCGGATTAGGGCAGCCCTGATACGGACGGCTCGTTGGCGATCAAGTCCGCAATTGGTTGCAGCGTCAGCGGGGCCGGGTTCGATCCGGCGGGCTGCAAGATCCGGGAGATCAGCGAGCGTGCGGTAGCATAGGTGCTCCGGACCGCGACATATTGGCGCAAGAAGCCAGTCGTCGCCCGCATCGGCTACTTTGCATGGGGTTGTTTTCGATGTTTTGGACTCCTGCGCTCGCAGGGG
>JAEZEU010000511.1 GCA_023432885.1 Pseudomonadota bacterium
CCTACCGCATTCGGACTCAATGCAATCCGACCTGCCCGGCTTCCCAGCCGAGCATCGCCTGCTTGCGGGTGATGCCCCAGTGATAGCCGGTCAGTGCGCCGCTCTTGCCGAGTGCGCGGTGGCAGGGCACCACGAATGACAGCGGGTTGCGTCCGACCGCAGCGCCGACGGCGCGCGAAGCCGTCGGATTTCTGATCTTGCAGGCGATATCGGAATAGGACACCGCGCGGCCCATCGGGATTTTCAGCAGCGTCTCCCACACCCGCACCTCGAAGTCCGTGCCGATCAGCACCACGCGCAGCGGCTGGTCCGGCCGCCACAGCTTGGTGTTGAAGATGCGGGCGGCGAGGCCGGCGGTGCCTTCATCGTCATGCACATAGGCGGCGTTGGGCCAGCGCCGCGTCATGTCCGCAAGGGCAGCCTGTTCCTCGCCGGGGTCGGCGAAGGCGAGCCCGGACAGACCACGGTCCGTCGCGATCACGATTGCCGTGCCGAATGGGGAAGGATGGAAGCCGTAGCGTAAGGTGAGCCCGGCGCCGCCGTTCTTCCATTCGCCCGGCGACATCGCTTCATGCGTCACGAAGAGATCATGCAGCCGGCCGGGTCCGGACAGGCCGGAGTCGAGCGCGGCATCGAGCACGCTGGCCGAATCGCGCAGCAGGCTCTTGGCGTGGTCTAGCGTGAGCGCCTGCATGAACGCCTTCGGCGTAAGTCCGGCCCAGCGGCGGAACAGGTGGTGCAATTCATCCGGCGTGACGCCGGCGGCGTCCGCCATCGCCTCGATGGTCGGCTGCGCGCGCCAGTGTTCGCTGATGAACGCAATCGCGCGCCGCACGCAATCGTAGTCGCGCAGCGCGGCGGTGTTCTGGGGGCCCGGCTTGGCCAGGCGCTGGTCATGGATGGCGAGTGTCATCATGCTCCCAGATGTAGCGGGCAGATGACCTTCCAACCACCCGATTCCTGACAGGCGGGAGCATGATCCCGAAAACTGGGCAACGGTCTTTGGACAGGATCATGCTCAAACAAATCATGTGACGGGATTGTATGTCGGCCCGCGTTTGGCGGCGTGCAGCGCGCTCAGCAAGGCCTTGGCAAAGCTTGCTTTTTCGTCCGGACCCAGGAAACTGCCGATGGACACGAGGCGGCCTCTCGAGACCAGATAGAGCTTTTCGATACCAAACTCGGGATCCCCGGTCTGCTCGAGCCGGACCCACAGCGGATTGAGCACCCATTCCACCACATGACCGCGATGGCTGGTCCGGCGCACCCGCAATTCCGAGGGCGTTACCCTGATCTCCTCGCAGGCCCGGCCGGTTCGAAAGTTGATCCGGAACGCCCACCAGATCGCCAGCGCGTCCAGGCCGAAAAAGCCGAATACCGGCCAGGCTCCCATCATCAGGAACACGAAGCCTGCGATGAAGCTGATCGCGCAGACCAGGCCCATCAGCACCACAAAGCCGCTGCGGTCGAGCGAGCGGTGCGGCGTCAGCAGCGCGGAAAACAATTCCGGCTGTGGAAGCTGAGGCTCAAATGCGTTGCCGCCATCGGTCATGGCCGCCAGTATACGCCGATCATGGCCAAAATCATCCGCAAGGCGAAAGCGAAACTCGCGCCGAAGAGGCCGGTCAAGATCGTCAAATCGAAGCCCGCCAAAAAGGCAGCCAAGCCAAAACCGTGGACGCCGGCGGAGGTCCGCGAAGCCTTCAGCCGGTTCCAAAAAGCGAACCCCGAGCCGAAGGGCGAGCTCGAACATCTCAATCCCTACACTCTTCTGGTCGCGGTGGTGCTGTCGGCGCAAGCGACCGACGCCGGCGTCAACAAGGCCACGCGCGCGCTGTTCGCGGTCGCCGACACGCCGCAAAAGATGATCGAACTCGGCGAGGAGAAGCTGCGCGACTACATCAAGACCATCGGCCTCTACCGCAACAAGGCGAAGAACGTCATCGCACTGTCGGAGAAGCTGATCCGTGAATTCGGCGGCGAAGTGCCGCGCACCCGCGCCGAGATCGAGTCACTGCCCGGTGCAGGCCGCAAGACCGCGAATGTCGTGCTCAACATGGCCTATGGCGAGCACACCATGGCCGTCGACACGCATGTGTTCCGCGTCAGCAACCGAACCGGGCTCGCGCCCGGCAAGACGCCGCTCGAGGTCGAGCTGGGGCTCGAGAAGGTAATTCCACCCGAGTTCATGCTGCATGCGCATCACTGGCTGATCCTGCACGGTCGTTATACCTGCCTTGCCCGCGGCCCGCGTTGCGAGGTCTGCCTCATCAACGATCTTTGTCGCTGGCTGGAAAAGACGGTGTAGCATCCCATCATCGCGAGGAACGCGGCGAAGCAATCCAGCTTCGTCGCAGCAAGATGGATTGCGTTTGCAATGGCGGCGATGCCGCCCCGCTCAGGCCACTGGCAAGCGGGTCTTTACCGGCTCGATCAGTTCTGGCCGCTTGCCCGAGAGACGCTTGTGCATGTGGACCATGAAGGCCATGCCGAACAACGGCGTGGCGAGGTTGACGATCGGGATCGACACGAAGGCCGCAATGAACAGACCGGCCGTGAACACGGTCGCCGAATGATGCTTGCGCATCGCCCTGGCCTCGGCGGGTGAGCGGAATCGCATCGCGGCGAGATCGAAATACTCGCGGCCGAGCAGCCAGGCAGTCAGGATGAAGAAGATCAGGAAGCCTGCACCCGCGAACAGCACGAAAGGGAGCGCGATCAGGTAGACGACCACCGTGAGCAGCGCCGTCTTGATGCCTTGGGGAATGGAGATGCCGAGCGGTACCGCCACGCCGGGCTGGTCCGCCGGATAGTGCTCGCGCTCGACATGGTCCGCGATCTCGTCGACGAACAGGCTCGCCACCAGCGAGGTGATCGCCGGCATCAGGAAGATGCCTCCGAGCACGACGCCGAGGCCGGCCGCGATTGAGACGATCCAGGCGAGGATGTTGATCGTGGTGTGGAAGCTCGGGCCGAGCATGGCCTCCAGCCAGACCTCGCCATTGGCGGCAAGCCAGCTCAGCAGCCGCTGCAGGCCGACGGCGAGCACCGTGACCAGCACCAGCGCGAGACCGACCGAGCGCCACAGGATCGAGCGCATCGGCGGCGACAGTATTTGCGAAAGCGCCTTGACGGCAGCGTCCAGCATGGCAGTCCAATCTCTCCCGGGAAAAGCTCCGTTGAGAGGTAGTCATGCCGTCGCGCTTCGGCAAGCCTGTACTGGGATGTGGCTCCGTCCGCGCGGAGACGCCGAAGGAGCCGCTCTATGGCGGGCTTGCGCGCGCCGGGCTTCCCTGCGGGGCGGCGGCGAAAGCGGCGTGATCTCAGAGCATGATCCCGACCCGAAGGGCCGCGTTACCGCAAAGCTGGAGCCGGTTTTCGGACGAGATCATGCTCAAGCTTCAGTGGCTGTGGCCGTGCGCGCGCTTGCGGCCTTTTGATTTCTTCACCGGCGCGGTGGGGATCATCACCACCCGGCCATAGCGGACGCCGCGCTCGGCGATGACGTGCTCGGCGAGGTGTTTTACATCGCCGCTGGAGCCCTTCAGCGCCGTGACTTCCATGCAGCTGTCGTCGTCCAGATGCACATGCAGCGTCGCCAGCGACAGATCGTGGTGGCCGTGAAAATTCCGCACCAGCCGTTTGGAGAGATCACGCGCGGCGTGGTCGTAGACATAGACCAGCGCCGCCACGCATTGCCCTGAGGCATCGGCGTTCTCTGCGCTCTGCTGCAGGCCGGCGCGCGCAAGGTCGCGGATGATCTCGGAGCGGTTCTGGTAGCCGCGCGCCTTCGCGGCCGCATCGATCTCGGCAAGAAGATCGTCTTCGATGGTGATGGTGATCCGTTGCATCGGAGGATTCCGTAACTTTCGCGAGTATGACGTTCCTGTTGTAACGTCATACTCGCCTTTGCTAACGTAAGCGTGCCGGGTTGGTCGGTGCAGTCGCCAGCGACTGTAGCAGCTATCGTGCGGGGGCATGTAAGTGCGTGGGGCCTTGTTGCGGATATTTTCCGCCGCCGCTTCGTCTACCTTGTTTGCACTCCCGGCGGCAGCGCACGAAAGCAATGCGCCACACGATCATCTTCCGCCTGTCAACGTCACGGCCCCCGAGGCCACGACGCCCAAGCGGGTTGCCCGGCCCAAACCGTCGCAAATCCGGGGTACACGGAGCAGGAGCATCGTTCGCCCTGAGCAGCCGCAGCCGGCTAGCGCGGGTGTCGGCGGAGTCACGCATGCAGCATTTTCCGACGACTCCGGGGTCCTGCAGCCGACCGCCGCCAGCGCGATCCGCTTCACGGGCGAGCAGGTCAACGCCGTTCCATTCGCGCGGCCGGGCGAGGCGCTGGAAATCGTGCCCGGCCTGATCGTCACCCAGCATTCCGGCGAGGGCAAAGCCAACCAGTATTTTCTGCGCGGTTTCAATCTCGATCACGGCACCGATCTCGCCATCACCGTGGACGGCATGCCCGTCAACATGCCGACCCACGGCCACGGGCAGGGCTATGCCGACATCAATTTCCTCATTCCAGAGCTGATCCGGTCGGTGAATGTCCGCAAGGGGCCGTACTACGCCGATGTCGGCGACTTCGGCTCGGCTGGTTCGGTTGCGATCGATTACGTCAACACGTTGCCGAAGAACCATGCCGAGCTGACCACCGGCAGTTTCGGCTACCGCCGCGGCCTCGCAGCCGGATCGACAGCGGTCGCAGACGGCACGCTGCTCACGGCGGTCGAGGGCACCAAATACAACGGCCCGTGGGACGTGCCGGACGACGTGCGCAAGATCAACGGCGTGCTGCGCTATAGCCAGGGCAGCGCCACCGACGGCTTCACGCTCACTGGTATGGCCTATTCCAACGCCTGGAATTCCACCGATCAGGTCGCGCAGCGCGCGTTCGACCAAGGCATCATCGGCCGCTTCGGCACGCTCGATCCGACCGATGGCGGCGTCGCCAGCCGCTTCAGCCTGTCCGGCAATTTTGCGCATTCGAGCGAGTATGGGCAGAGCAACGTCAGCGCCTATGTCATCCGCTCCGACCTGCAGCTCTACAATAACTTCACGTACTTCCTCGACAATCCCGTCAATGGCGACCAGTTCAACCAGCTTGACCGCCGTACGCTCGGCGGTTTCGATGCGCGGCATGCTTTCGATTGGCGGCTCGGCGAGTTCGAGACGCAAACCCGCGTCGGAATACAAACCCGCTACGACGACATTCGTGTCGGCCTGTTCAAGACCGAGCAGCGCCATTGGCTTTCAACGGTGCGAGAGGACCGCGTACAGGAGGGCAATGTCGGCATCTGGACCGATACCACCACGCGATGGACCGACCGGCTGCGTACCACCGTTGGCATCCGCGAAGACGTCTTCGCCGGCCGCGTGCTCAGCAACACGCCGGAAAATTCAGGCAACGCGCAGGCCTCGATAGCGAGCCCGAAAGCCGGCATCGTGCTCGGTCCGTGGCTCAAGACCGAATTCTACGGCAATGCCGGCTACGGCCTGCACAGCAACGACATCAGAGGCGCGACCATTACGGTCGATCCCAACGACAAGGCAACGCCGCTCGACCGCGTGCCGCTGCTGGTGCGCTCGCGCGGCGCCGAGATCGGCATCCGCACCAAGGCGATCGAAGGTCTCACCAGCTCCGTCGCGGTGTTCGTGCTCGATTTCGATTCCGAGTTGTTGTTTGTCGGCGATGCCGGCACTACCGAGCCGAGTCGGCCTAGCCGCCGTGTCGGCGTGGAGTGGGTCAACCAGTACAAGCCGGTGCCTTGGCTGTCGTTCGATCTCGACGTCGCCTACACGCGCGTCCGTTTCACCGATTTCGATCCTGCGGGGGAACGCATCCCCGGCGCACCTGCCTGGATAGGAAGCGCCGCCGTCACGTTCGGCAACGAAACCGGCTGGTTCGGCGCGCTGAAAGCGCGCTATTTCGGTCCGCGGCCCCTGATCGAGGATGGCAGCGTGCGCTCGCTGGCCTCGCTCATCTTCAATGCGCGCGCCGGCTACCGCTTCGACAACGGCTTGCGCGTGCAACTCGACGTGCTCAATCTCTTCAACGCGCGGACCAACCAGATCGAGTACTATTATCTGTCGCGCCTGCCGGGCGAGCCGATCGGCGGCGTCGCCGATCGTCACGTCCATCCGGCCGAGGCGCGTGCCGTGCGGCTCACGCTGGCCGCGCGCTTCTAATCCAGCCGCGTCACGCGCAGCCGTAGCGCGTTGCCGACCACGCTCACCGACGACAGCGCCATCGCAGCCGCCGCGATGATCGGCGAGAGCAGGAGGCCGAAGGCCGGATAGAGGATGCCGGCTGCGACGGGAATGCCCGCCGCGTTATAGATAAAGGCAAAGAAGAGGTTCTGCCTGATATTGCGCATCGTCGCCTCCGACAGCTTCCGTGCGCGGACGATGCCCCCGAGGTCGCCCTTCAGCAGGGTGACGCCGGCGCTCTCCATGGCCACATCCGTGCCGGTGCCCATGGCGATGCCGACTTCGGCGGCCGCCAGCGCCGGCGCGTCGTTGACGCCGTCGCCTGCCATGGCGACGACACGTCCCGCCCTCTGCAGCTTGGCGACGACTTCGCTCTTCTGGTCCGGCAGCACTTCCGCCTCCACCTCGGTGATGCCGAGCTTGCGTGCGACGGCCTGCGCGGTGGTCCTGTTGTCGCCGGTCAGCATGATGACCTTGATGCCTTCGGCGGCGAGCGTCTTCAGTGCAGCCGGCGTCGAAGCCTTCACCGGGTCGGCGATGGCAAACAGCCCGGCGAGCCGCCCATCGATGGCAAGGTTGATGACGGTGGCGCCGTCGGCGCGCATCCGTTCGCTCTCGGCGTCGAGCGCGGCCGTGTCGATGCCGATTGAAGCCAGATATTTCGCGTTGCCCAGCGCAACGGTTTTGCCGTCGACCTTGCCGATCGCGCCCTTGCCGGTCGGAGAATCGAAATCCTCCACTTTGCTCAGGCTGATCGCGCGCTCCTTCGCGGCGCGCACGATCGCATCGGCCAGCGGATGCTCGCTGGCCTGTTCGACGCTGGCGGCAAGGCGCAGGATCTCGCACTCCTCGAAACCGTCAGCGGGAACGATGCCCACGACTTTCGGCTTGCCCTCGGTCAGCGTGCCCGTCTTGTCGACCACCAGCGTGTCGACCTTCTCCATGCGCTCCAGCGCTTCGGCGTTCTTGATCAGCACGCCGGCCTGCGCGCCGCGCCCGACACCGACCATGATCGACATCGGCGTCGCCAGCCCGAGCGCGCAGGGGCAGGCAATGATGAGCACGCTCACGGCGGCGACAAGCCCAAATACCATGCGCGGCTCAGGCCCGAACCACGCCCAGGCGGCGAAGGCGGCAATGGCAACGAGGATCACCGTCGGCACGAACCAGCCGGCCACCTGATCGGCCAGCCGCTGGATCGGCGCGCGCGAGCGCTGCGCATCGGCGACCATCTGCACGATCTGCGACAGCAGCGTGTCGCGCCCGACCTTGTCCGCGCGCATCACGAAGCCGCCCGACTGATTGAGCGTGCCGGCTATCACCCGGGAACCCGTTTCCTTGGTCACCGGCATGGACTCGCCGGTTACCAGCGACTCGTCGAGCGAGGAGCGCCCCTCCAGGATGGTCCCGTCCACGGGCACTTTCTCGCCCGGACGAACGCGTAAGTGATCGCCGGCGGCCAGGCTCTCGATCTCGACTTCATGCTCCTGCCCGTCGGGGCCGATCCGCCGGGCGGTCTTTGGCGCAAGCTGCAGCAGTGCCTTGATCGCGCCCGAGGTCGCCTCGCGGGCGCGCAGTTCCAGCACCTGGCCGAGCAGCACCAGCACGGTGATGACCGCAGCCGCCTCGAAATAGACTGCCACCGCGCCGCCATGGCCGCGGAACGTGGCCGGGAAAACTTGCGGCGCCAGCGTGCCGATCACGCTGTAGACATAGGCCACACCTGTGCCCATCGCGATCAGCGTGAACATGTTGAGATTGCGCGTGACGAGCGACTGCCAGCCGCGGATGAAGAACGGCCAGCCCGCCCACAACACCACGGGCGTGGCGAACACCAGCTGAATCCAGTTCGATAGCGTGGGGTCCACCCAGCCATGACCGCCAACCACATGGCCACCCATTTCCAGCACCACTGGCGGGATCGAGAGCGCGCCTCCGATCCAGAGCCGCCGCGTCATGTCGGCAAGCTCGGGATTGGGTCCGGCATCGAGGCTCGCCACTTGCGGCTCGAGCGCCATGCCGCAGATCGGGCAGTTGCCAGGACCGACCTTGCGAATCTCGGGATGCATCGGGCAGGTGTAGATCGTGCCTTCGGGCACATCGGCCTGCGGCTCTGAAGTCCTGTCGAGATACTTTGCCGGGTCGGCGGCGAACTTGGTGCGGCAGCCGGCAGAGCAGAAATGATAGGTCGTGCCGTCGTGCTCAAAACGATGCTTCGACGTCGCGGGATCGACGGTCATGCCGCAGACCGGATCGAGCACGCCGGCCTTGGGTGCGGCGTGCTGATCATGACCATGGCCGCCATGCGAGCACTTTCCACCGCCGGCTGCGCCGTCACCCGTCCCGGTCATCCTGCACTCCAGTCTTGAAACAGATACCCCGTGGGGGTATATAGACGTCATGCAAAAAGAGATCAAGGCATCGTGTCAGAAACGCCTGGGCCGCATCGAGGGTCAGGTTCGCGGCCTATCAAGAATGGTTGATGAGGACCGCTACTGCATCGACATCGTGACGCAGATCTCGGCGGTGCGCGCCGCCCTGCGCCGTGTCGAGGAGGAGATCCTGCGCGACCATGTTGCGCATTGCGTCGAGCATGCGATCGCGAGCGGCGACAAGGCCGACCAGCGCGAGAAGATCGCGGAATTGATGGAAGTCATCGGCCGCTCGGCCCGCTAGCGTCGGCTTAACTGAGCCGGAGCGCCGAAATATTCGCCTGGACGCGGCGGATTGCGCCAGGCTGACGGCGCGCCCCTGATTAGCCCCGCGTTGAGCGGCTGACAGGCACCCATTTTCAGAATGCCGCTACTTTGCATGGGGTTGTTTTCAACGTTCTTGCTTGGAAGCGAGAATGCATCTTGGGGTGACTGCGTCGTGCAACCGCCGGCCCCGAACACAGAGGCACCGGACGGCACCTAAGCTCGCGCCAGCTCATCCTGCGCGTAGCGCGGCCGTGAGCGGCGATCCGGCGAGCGCTGCGGAATGTATTCAAGCGCCAGAAAATGCTCGGTGACGCGGACACGTTCGAACATGGTCTGCCGGACCGCAATTGCGGTCATCTCCGCAACCGGAGCCGGCGTCGTTTCGTCAACCTCTTGAGGAACAAGCGGCGGCGACCAGACCTCTTCGTGAAACACACTGAATTCGCCCGCCACCTCCTCGAGCGGCTTCTGCTTGTCGGCCCAGTGCAGCGCGGTGTAGTCGAACCCCTGCACGATGGTGGGTTTGACGATTTCGAAATAGGGCGAGATGTCGAAATCGCGCGGCATGTAGAGCGAGGAGTCGCGGATGTGCAGGATTTCCTTGCGGGCGCGCCGCGAGCCTGCCTTGGTGATCTTCGGCAAGATCGGATAGCGCACGGCGTCGAAGGCCTGCGCGATCAGCGCCGAGCAGATGATCTTGGTGGGATCGCCCGAGCCGAATGCGATCATGCGCCGGCGCCAGCGCTGCGGCACCGGCAGCGGGATCAGATAGCGCATCAGGTCGACGATGTTCTTGGTGTCATACCCGAAGCCGATCCGGTTGATGGCATAGCGGCAGACGGTGTGGCGGTCCTCATAGGACAGGCCCACCGGGCGGGAGAGCCGGGTGTGATAGGAAAAGTATTTCGACAGCGGGGCGGAGGCGACGCCATCGCCGATATTGGCCTCGATCAGCACATGCGGCTCGCCGTCGGGCTCGAAGGCGCCGTC
Organism: Pseudomonadota bacterium; assembly: GCA_023432885.1. Lineage (GTDB taxonomy): Bacteria > Pseudomonadota > Alphaproteobacteria > Rhizobiales > Xanthobacteraceae > Bradyrhizobium. The sequence goes on from JAEZEU010000511.1 coordinate 9,903, forward strand.
AACGGGACCGACATAGAGCGCGGCATGCGACCAGGTCGACTGCGTCAGATATTTGATGATGCCCGAAATACGATTGTTGCCTTCGACCAGCAGCACATCGCCGGGCTCGATCACACCGCGCAGATGCTCCGGATCGCTCGGCGTGAACGGCTCATAACCCGGAACTTCCTTCTGCAGGTAGCTCGCGATCCATTTGCCGATGGTGTCGAGCATGACGCCCATAACTTCCCCCAAGCGGTTTTGGAACCGCCTTTTTTCTTCCTTAGCATGGTCGAAAGCTGTTGCAATTCGGTTCATCGCATGCGGCGATTGATCACGAATGATTCACCATGAGTGTTGCTGCACCTCAACGAATGCGGCAAGGTTCGCAACATGTTCTCTGCCGTCTCAAGCGCCCGGAAACCATGACATGACAATCACGCGCCGCAATTTTTTGTCGGCGTCTGCGGGCTTGGCAACGGCGCCGCTGCTCGGCCGGCCCGGCTTGGCTGCGCCGCTGCCGCGGGAGGCCGACATCGTCGTGATCGGTGCCGGTGCCGCCGGCATCGCTGCGGCGCGACGGATTGTCGCCGCCAACCGCAAGGTGGTCGTGGTGGAGGCGGCGAGCCAGGTAGGCGGCCGCTGCATCACCGATATCTCGAGCTTCGAGATTCCGTTCGACCGCGGTGGCCGCTGGATTCATAATCCCGAGACGAATCCGATGATCAGGCTTGGCCGCGCGGCCGGGCTCGACTTGATGCCGGCCCCGGCCGGGCAGAGGATCCGCATCGGCCGCCGCAACGCGCGCGCAAGCGAAACGGAAGAGTTTCTGGCTGCGCTGGTCAAGGCCAACCGCGCCATCGATGAGGCCTCGCGCAGGTCCGACGTCTCCTGCGGCTCGGTAATGCCAAAGGAGCTCGGCGACTGGGCGAACACGGCCGAGTTCGTTCTCGGGGCCGGCTTTGCCGGTAAGGATCTCAAAGATATCTCCGTGGTCGACAAGGCCCGCGCACAGGACCGCAATTCCGCGATCGCCTGCCGTCAGGGCTTGGGCACGCTGATCGCAAAACTCGCCGAGCAATTGCCGCTATCGCTGTCGACGCCCGCCCGCCGGATCGAATGGGGCAACCGCGATGCGATCGTGCAGACACCGGCCGGCAAGATCCTGGCGCGTGCCGCCATCATCACGGTGTCGAGCAACGTGCTCGCCGCCGGCAACATCAGGTTCGCGCCGGATCTGCCGAAGCGCGTGCCGGATGCCGCGGCAAAACTGGCGCTGGGCAGCTACGATCACATCGCGTTGCAACTTGCAGGCAATCCGATGGGGCTCGGTCGCGACGATATCATGATCGAACAGAGCAACTCGACGCGCACGGCGCTGCTCTACGCCAATATGGCCGGATCCTCGCTGTGCACGGTCGATGTCGGCGGTTCGTTCGGCCGTGATCTTTCCGCGCAGGGCGAGGCGGCCATGGTCGCTTTTGCAATCGAATGGCTGACAAAGCTGTTCGGAAGCGACGTTGCGAAGGCCGTGACGAAATCCAGCGCCACCCGCTGGAATGCATCGCCCTATATACAGGGAGCGATGTCGGTGGCCCCTCCGGGCGCCCAGCAATCGCGCAAGGCTCTTGGTGAGCCGGTCGGCTGCATGTATTTCGCGGGTGAAGCCACGCATGAGACGCTGTGGGGTACGGTCGACGGGGCCTGGGAAAGCGGCGAGCGCGCCGCCGAGGCAGCGCTGCGCAGGATCGGCGCCTTGCGAGAGGAGCCCGCGAAGCCGGCGCCGGTCTTGAAGCGGCGGCAGCCAGCGGCCCCGCCGCGTGCGGGTGCATCGGCCAACTGATGGCAAAGCCCAGGGCGCTGATTTCCTGGTCCAGCGGCAAGGACAGCGCGTTCTCGCTCCACGAAGTGCGCCGCGCCGGCGAGTTCGAAGTGGTCGGCGCGCTGACCACGGTCACTGAGACGTTCGATCGCGTCTCCATCCATGGGGTACGTCAGGAGGTCTTGCGAGCACAATGCGAGGCAGCCGGCCTGCCGCAGCGGATAGTGCCGATTCCCTTTCCCTGTCCGAACGAAATCTACGAGGCGCGGATGGGCGAGGCGGTTGCAGCCGCTGTGCGTGACGGCATCACCCACATGATCTTCGGCGATCTGTTCCTGGCCGACATCCGCGCCTATCGCGAGCAGAAGCTAGCCGGCACCGGCATCACGCCCGTCTTTCCCCTCTGGGACCGCCCGACGTCGGCGCTGGCGCAAGCGATGATCGCGAGCGGGCTTGAGGCGTATCTCGCGACCGTGGACCTGAGAAAACTTCCGGCGGAATTCGCAGGCCGCAGATTCGACGCGCAGCTGCTTGCCGATCTGCCCCATGGCGTCGATCCCTGCGGTGAGAACGGCGAATTCCATACCTGCGTAGTGGGCGGACCGATGTTCTCCCGGCGGCTTTCGGTCGAGACCGGCGAGCGCGTCGCCCGCGACGGTTTTGCTTATTGCGATTTCATTCTCTCTGCGCGCTTGCCTTCAGCAACCAGCGATACTGCGACCCGTTGTCCCTGATATCGAAAACTCGATTGGCGACCTAAGGTCGCACTGTTACCTCTGATTGCATTGGGCGAATCACTACGGGAAGATCATGAAAAGGCTGCTGCTTGTCCCGCTTGCACTGACGATGAGGGCTGTCAGTCCCCTGTCTGCTGCGGACCTCCCGTTGAAAGCGCAGCAGCCGCTTGCGCCCGGTTGGAGTTGGACGGGCTTCTATGTCGGCGCGCACGCCGGGGCCATGTGGGGCAGGACGAACTTCTCTGATCCGTTCGGGCCCTCGATCTTTGGCGATACCGTGCGGACGCCCGGTTATCTCTTCGGCGGTCAGATCGGATACAACTGGCAGCAGGGCGCTTCGCCCTGGGTGCTCGGGGTTGAAGCCGACGTCAGTGCACTCGATTCTGACGGCACGTATACCTGCTTCGCGTTTTCAGGCACTTTCGTTTCGGCAAATTGCCGCGTCCGTCCCCGCGCTCTCGGCACCTTCGCAGGTCGCATCGGATATGCGGCCGGTCCAAGCGGCCGCACATTGCTCTACGCGAAGGGAGGCGCCGCCTGGGTGCATAACAGCACCGACATAACGACCAACAATCTGTTCTACAGCGGCGTTACGGTTGCAACGAATGAGGCTCGCACGAAATGGGGCTGGACCGCTGGAGCGGGTCTGGAACAGGCCCTGACGCCGGCATGGTCGGTGAAGCTGGAATACGATTATTTGCAGTTCGGCGGTGCGAATGTCGCAACACCCGCCAGCCAGACCGTGGCCCTGGACGGAACGACGACGGACATTGCCGGCAACGTATCCCGTGCGAAGCAAGACATCCATGCGGTCAAGGTCGGGCTGAACTATAGATGGGGCGCCGACCCGTGGGCGCGCTGGGAAAGTTCTGCACCGTCAGCCTTTCCTGTGAAGGCATCTCCGCGCCGGGTCGCTTGGGCGCCGGGTTGGGAAGTGGAGGTCGGAACGCGCTATTGGTACAGCGGCGATCGGCTTCAGTGGGACAACGCCGGTGCAATCGGCGGTCTCGTGCAATCCCGGCTGACCTATGATGACCGAAAGACGCACGCCGGGGAATTGTTCGGGCGCGTCGACAGTCCCGTGGGAGTCTTCGTCAAGGGATTCTTCGGCGGAGGCAAGAGCGGAAACGGTCATATGAACGACGAGGATTGGGGAATCGACCCGATCATGTCCTATACGAACACCCGGCACGCCAAGGTCGACGGCGACGTCAGCTATGCAACGGCGGACGTCGGCTACTCATGGCTTCGCGGCGCGGATTACAAGGTCGGCACATTCATCGGCTACAACTATTTGCGCGAGAAGATGAACGCGTTCGGCTGCGTCCAGATCGCAAGCCCCTCCAATCCCGTTGCTCCCTGTGCGCCGGGCAATCCGACATTTCAGCCGATTCCCCCAATAGGGGCTGCAGTTATCACGCAGAGGGCTGAGTGGCAGTCCCTGCGTCTGGGCGTCGTCGGTGAATATATGCTGACGGATCGCCTGAAGCTGACAGGGGAGGCCGCCTATTTGCCCTATGTGAAGTTCACGGGCGAGGACAATCACTTCGGTGGCAACTCCGGTATCCTCGTGACGGTGTTTCCGCAAGCCGGCCATGGCGCGGGCGTACAGCTCGAGGCTTTGCTCTCTTATGCGCTCACCGACCAGTTCAGCGTGGGTGTCGGCGGCCGCTATTGGGCGATGTGGACGGAGCAGGCGCAGTTCTGCGGCTACAATGCGGGCACCCCGCCCTGCGCGCCATCGGGGCGCGCCAGGGCCGCCACCGAGCAGGCCGGTCTGCTGGTGCAGGCCTCCTACAAGTTCAACGCTCCGAGCGTGGCTACCCGATAACGGAAACGCCGGATTGCGATTCCCTGCTCACCGCGATCGCAGCACGCCATCGAGCGCAGGCAGCCCGATGATGACGGCGGCCGCGATCAGCGCATAGCAAATCGAGCGGAACACAGCCTCGCTGGCACGGCCGAATAGCGCCGCGCCGAACCAGACGCCAACCGCATAGATCGGCCCGACAATCAGCGAAAATCTGATCGCATCGGCATTGATCAGGCCGGTTGCAGCGTACGCGACGGTGGAGAATAGGTCCGAGGCGCCGAAGAACAACAGGATGTTTGCGCGCGCGATGACGGATGGAATCGGCCGTCCCAGCCAATAGCCCACGATCGGCGGGCCGCCGGTTTGCGCCAGCCCGCTGCAGAATCCGGCCAGGCCGCCGATGCCGATCGAGATCGAGGCGTGCTCCTTGCCGCGGTAACGCCAGCCGGACAGCAGCAGCACCAGCAATGCGGCGACGAAGCCCGAAATGATCCAGCGGGTCGTCACGGGCTCGAGCCGCGTCAGGAAATACGTGCCGATCGGCACGCCGATCAGCGCGCCGGCCACCATGACGGACGTCGCCTTGCGATCCGCCTTCCTCCAGGCATTGGGCAGCAACGGCAGCGCCGCCACGAAATCGATGATGAGCAGGAGCGCGGCAACGAGTTTTGGCGCGGCGATGCTGCTCGCCAGCGGCATGAAGATCAGCGCGGAGCCGAAACCGGAAAAACCGCGCGCTGTGCCGGAAACGAAAGCAATCGTGCAAATCGCGATTGCCGCGAAGGTGGAGAGGTCGGCCGGGATGAGGCCTGCAAGACTCATGCGCTACTTCTTGCGCATGATCTGTCCGGAAACCGCTTGACGCTTTTCACCAACGTGGCGCTTCGGGTCGGGATCATGCGCGCAGCGTACCGCCGGTCTTCTTGGTCACCTCGGCGACGATCCTGGCCGCGACGGCGTCGATCTCCTGATCGGTCATCGTCTTCTCGCGCGGCTGGATGGTCACGGCAATCGCCAGCGACTTCTTGTCGGGATCGATGCCCTTGCCTTCATAGAGGTCGAACACGGTCACGGCCGTGATCAGCTTCTTGTCAACGCCTTGCGCAGCGCGCACGAGGTCGCCGGCCTTCACGTTGCGGTCGACGATGAAGGCGAAGTCGCGCGACACCGGCTGGAACGCGGATAGCTCGAGCACCGGCTTGGCGCGCGTGGCTTTCTGCTTCGGCTCGGGAATGCGGTCGAGGATCACTTCGAACGCCATCAAGGGACCGTCGGCGCCGAGCGCTTCCAGCGTGCTCGGATGCAGCTCGCCGAAATAGCCAAGCACGTTCTGCGGGCCGATCTGGATGGTCCCGGAGCGGCCGGGATGCAGCCAGCTTGCGCCGCCGGGCACGATCTGCAGCGCCTGCATCGGCGCGCCGGCCGCGGCCAGCACGGCGAAAGCGTCGGCCTTGGCATCGAGCGCGTCAGCTGTGGCGGTGCCTGACCAATGCCGTCCTAGTCCCTTGGACGACGCAAAACCGTGACGCACGCCGGAAGCAGCCATCAGCTGGTCCTCGGGCCTATCCCCCTTGAAGATCTGGCCGACCTCGAACAGCGCCACATCGGACGAGCCGCGGTTGACGTTGGCCTGCGAGGCCGCGATCAGGCCAGGCAGCAGGCTCGGCCGCATGTCGGAGAGATCGGAGGCAATGGGGTTGGCCAGCGCGAGCTCGGCCTGACCGCCGCCGAACAACTCCGCCGCGGGCTTTGCGATGAATGACCACGTCACGGCCTCGACCATGCCACGCGCCGCCAGAGCGCGCTTGGCGCGGCGGGTGCGCAGCTGCATCGGCGTCAGTACGGACTTGCGCGGCGCCTCGCCACGGCCGAACGGCGTCTCCGGCACCTTGTCGACACCATAGATACGGACGATCTCTTCGACGATATCGGCCTTGCCGTGCACGTCGGTGCGCCAGGACGGCACCGCCAGCTTCACGACAGGGCCGTTGCCGGCGACCATGAAGCCGAGCCGGGTCAGGATGAGCTTCGCCTCCACGAACGGCACTTCCAGCCCGGCCAGCCGCTTCACCTCGCTCAGCGGGAAATCGATCACGCGGTCCTCGCCAAAACGGTTGCCGACCACGATGTTCTCCGACGGCGTGCCGCCGCACATCTGCATCACGAGCTGCGTGGCGAGCTCCAGCCCGGGCACCATGAAAGCCGGATCGACGCCGCGCTCGAAGCGATAGCGCGCGTCGGAATTGATGCCGAGCTTGCGCCCCGTCTGGGCGATGTTGATCTCGTTCCACAGCGCCGATTCGATCAGTACGTCGGTGGTGTTTTCGTCGCAGCCCGAGGTCTCGCCGCCCATGATGCCGGCCAGCGATTCGACGCCGTGCTCGTCCGCGATCACGCAGATCGAAGGATCGAGGTTGTAGGTGCGGCCATCCAGTGCCAGCAGGCTCTCGCCCTCGTGCGCGCGGCGCACGGTGAGATTGCCCGTCACCTTTTTCGCGTCGAACACATGCAGGGGACGGGCGCGATCAAAGGTCAGGAAGTTCGTGATATCGACCAGCGCGTTGATGGGCCGCAGGCCGATCGAGGTCAGGCGCTTCTGCAGCCATTCCGGCGAGGGGCCGTTCCTGACCCCGCGCACCAGCCGAAGCGCAAAGCCCGGACACAGTTTTTCGTCCTCGACCTTCACCTGAACCGGGCAGGGGAATCCGCCCTTCACCGGCTTGATCGCAGGATCGTTGAGCTTGCCCATGTCGGCGGCGAAAAGGTCGCGCGCAATGCCATGCACGCCGGCACAGTCCTGCCGGTTCGGCGTGAGGTTGATCTCGATCACGGGATCGCCGAGGCCTGCCCATTCGGCATAGGCCTTGCCGACCGGCGCATCCGCCGGCAGCTCCATGATGCCGTCATGGTCGTCGGAGATTTGCAGCTCGGCTGCCGAGCACAGCATGCCCCGGCTCTCGACGCCCCTGATCGTGCCGACCCCGAGCGTGATGTTCTTGCCGGGAATGTAGGTGCCGGGCGGCGAGAACACGCTGATCAGCCCCGCACGCGCATTCGGCGCACCGCACACCACCTGCACCGGCGCGCCGCCGTCGCCCGCGTCGACCATGCAGACGCGCAGGCGATCGGCATTCGGATGCTGCTCGGCCGAGATGACGCGCGCGATCGAGAACGATGCGAGCGCCTTGGCCTTGTCCTCGATGCTTTCGACCTCCAGCCCGATCATGGTGAGCTTGTCGGCGAGCTTGTCCAGGGGCTCGTCTGTCGCGAGATGTTCCTTTAACCAGGAGAGCGTGAATTTCATGGGGATTGCTTCTCTAGTCCCCTCCCCCGCTTGCGGGGGAGGGTTAGGGTGGGGGCTCTCTCCGCAACAGCAGCGGCAATTGTTTCGAGTACGCCTGTACGGTTCTTCATCACGTCGTAATTGGTGAAGCGAAGGACCATGAATCCCTTCGCTTCGATCACGGCCGAGCGCGCCATGTCTGCCAGCTCAATCTGGTCGGAAAAATGCTGCCCACCGTCGATCTCGACGACCAGCTTTGCCGCATGACAGATGAAATCGGCAACGCAGCTTTCGATTGGAACTTGACGGCGGAAACCAGCTCCGTTCAGCCGATGGCCACGCAGTTCAGACCAAAGAATGCGCTCGGCGTCGGTTGAATTCCTGCGCAAGGCACGCGCGTTGGAGCGTAGCCTTGAGGAAACTTTCCACGTGGGATCCTTGGGTTCAGCCATCGACACCTCCGTTGCGGAGAGGCCCCCACCCCAACCCTCCCCCGCAAGCGGGAGAGGGGGCGCAGCCGTGTCGGCCTCGTGAGTCCCGTTCATGAGGATCGTCCCGTGGCCGCAAAAACCTCGACCAGGCGGAAGCGTTCGCACATCAGCATCATGTCCTCGCGAAACTTGCCTTGCCGCTCGAAATAATTGCGGTGCGCACTGCGCCAGTAGTCGAGACTGCGGTCGCCTTCGCCCTCGTCGTAGGCAAAGCCAGCATCCATCTCGCCAAAGCGGCGATAGGTCACTTCGGTGGTTTCGATGACGCAGCGCGGCTCGCCGCGTCCATCGAGCACGACCCAGCGTTCGCCCGGCGCCGACGTATTGGGCTCGTCCTCGGTGCTGCAGGTCGCGGTCTTGACGCCCCGGATGA
>JAEZEU010000581.1 GCA_023432885.1 Pseudomonadota bacterium
GTCGAACCGTTTGATGCGCCAGCATACCAATCCTTACGAGTTCGTAGGGGGCGAGGCCGGTGCTTTGCCCATCCGCCCTGTTCTGCTATCGAAGACGCCGGAAAACGCATTGGATTGCCGATGAATTGCATCACGCACCGCTCCCCGAAGCTTGCCGTACTGCTGGCCGCAGCGCTGCTCGCGGCACAGCCTGCGCTTGCCGCAGGCGAGGATGGCGACGGCGCGCCGCGGGGGCCGGCGGTCACCGTGCTGAAGGCGGCAAAGTACTGCTTCAACAACAATGTCGAGGTATCCGGCATCGTGCTGGCGCGGGAAGAGACGTCCGTACGCCCCGAACGGGTGGGAGCCAAGGTCACGGAAATCCTGGCGGACGCCGGCGACACCGTCACCGCAGGCCAGGCGCTGGCGCGGATCACGCCGCCCGAAGGCGGCAGCATCACCGTGCAGGCGCCGGTAGCGGGCCTGATCTCGGCATCGACGGCGCAGATCGGCGGTATGGTCGGCGCCAAGGGCGAGGCCCTGTTCAGCATCGTGGGGCGTAGTGAATACGACCTCGTCGGCATGGTGCCGGTAAAGGACATCGCCAAGCTCCAGGTCGGCCAGCCCGCCCGGATCAAGATCATCGGCGCCGGCGAAGTCGACGCCAAGGTCCGCCGCATCGCACCGACCATCGAGCCGAACAGCCAGCTCGGGCAGGTCTTCATCGGCATCACCCCGGCGCGCCGCTTCCTGATCAACTCTTCCGGCCGTGCGCTGATCAAGACCGGGCAGAGCTGCGGCATTGCCGTCCCCCTCACCGCGATCCTCTATGGCAGCGCCGGCACCGTGGTGCAGGTGGTGCGCCGCGCCCGCATCGAGACGCGCCGCGTCGAAACCGGGCTGATGTCCGCGGGCCAGGTCGAGATCAAGGAAGGCTTGCAGGAAGGCGACATCGTCGTTGCGCGCGCCGGCGCGCTGCTCCGCGAAGGCGATCCGGTCCGCCCGGTGACCGCCGCCGCGGAAGCGAAATAGCCGTCGTCCCTGCGAACGCAGGGACCCATAACCACAAGCGCCAATGATTTCGCGCTATATGCCCCGGCATTTTCCCGAGGCACCGCATGTACCACGTCTACATTCTGGCAAGCCGCCGTCACGGAACCCTGTACATCGGGATCACCAATTCGCTACGGAAACGGCTGGAGCAGCATCGCAACGGCGAGGGCTCATCCTTCGTCAAGCGATACGGAGTTTTCCGCCTAGTTTACGTGGAATCGTACGATAGCGCAGAAGAGGCGATCGCCCGCGAAAAGCAGTTAAAGAGATGGAAGCGCGATTGGAAGACCGAGCTGATCGAGCGCGACAATCTTGAATGGCGCGATCTCAGCGACTTGATTGTTTAGCGTGGCCGAGTCTCGCCCACCGCTCGTCACCGATAGATCACGCGGTATGGGTCCCTGCTTTCGCAGGGACGACAGCTCGTTTCGCCGGACGATACCGTCCTCACCCGCCGATGCGGATCTCATCGAGCAGCGAGGACGATACGCTCGGCACCTGCTCGCCGTCGGAGGCGCGGGAGACGGCGACGCGGGTCTTGTTGAAGACGCCCTCGATGCCCCCGGCTCCCTGCGCATTGAAATTGTCGAGCAGCGTAGCGACCAGCACGCTGTTCTGGCCCTCTGAGTCGTCCGCGACCTTGCCGGGCGTGGCTGACGTGAGGACCAGCGCATTGTCGCGCGCGGCAATCGGCGCGAGGCCATGCGAGTAGGAACGGAAGCGACGCTCGTACGGGTTACGGCGGGACGCATCGAGCACGACCAGCTTGGCGCGCGCTCCCTTTTCCTTGATGTCCTCAAGTACCGACTCGACCGAAATGCCCTCGCGGCGAACGTCGCTTTCCTTCCAGATGCGTGCATCCACCGGGATCATGTAGCTCTCGCGGCCGGCCTGGATGCCATAGCCGCCGAAGAACAGCATCACGACGGAGTCCGGCTTGATCCGGGATTTCAGCCGGTCGACGGCGCGCGTCATGTCGTCCTTGCTGGCGTCCTCCACCACCTCGACGTCGAAACCGGACTGGCGCAGCGTCGCGGTGAGCGCGCGCGCGTCGTTGATCGGCTGGTTCAGGGGGGCGGCGGCGTCGGGGTAATTACCGTTGCCGATGACGAGGGCGAGACGGGGATTGCCGGTGGAATCCGCCACCCGCTCGGTGCCGATCGCCTTGGCAGCATCCAGCGCGCGCTTGTTCAGGGCTGCATGGGCGCCGATCGCCAGCGAGACCATGCCGACGAGCCCGGCGACCACCGCAACCGAACGCGGAGAGATGAGCTGCCTTACATTCATCGCGGTACTTCCTGTCATCGTCATAGGGCGCGGCCGAACGGTAGTCGCGCCAATCAGATTTAGGTTTGAGGGGGTGGCCGGGTTGGTGCCGCTGAATTGCGCTCAATTTGCGGCGTCGCAACAGAAAATCCCTTAGCCCGCCTTATCCCCGACAGCAAGCCGGAACCTCGTTCTCTACTCAACCTGTTGTTCCAGCAGATAAAATTGTTCTTTGGCCCGGCCATTGCCAAGCCATTCAAAGGGAAAAACAAGGGCCCATCCGTGACGTTTGTCACATTTGGTAAATTCGGGCCGTTCGTATAGCTTTTCCAATCACTTAAAGTTCCGCTGTTCCTCGACGCCGGCCTGGAAGTATTGCTGATGGGATTTCATTATTTCGCCGGCGCCGCGTTCCGGGCGCTGACGGCTCACAAGGATGGGCCGTCGCTGTACGATGTCTGCGATCCGCTGCTGCTGCAATACGAGGGCGGCGACGCCCATCTCGGCCAGTTCTACCGGACCGCGCTTGGCAACCCCGCGCTGCGGCCCCTGCTCAGGCGACCCGGCCTGCCCGCTCTGAAGGACGGGCAGCGGCTCGCCGAGCTGCGCGCGGCCATCATCCATGCCCGCGACGACGGGGCGCCGGACTGGGCCGCGGTCGGGGCGCCCGTCGCGGCGCTGATGGACGGTATCAACGTACAGCACCCGAGGCCGGCCCCCGCGCGCGCGGCGTCCAGAGTGCCCGGGCTTGCGGAGATCGATAAGGCGATCCGAACCTGCGCCAATCATCTGCTACGCTCCTATTCGCGAAACGGCTTTCTGCCGACCTACGCCGCCTTCAACCTGCTCGGCGATGCCGACATGGGCGGGCGCGAGATGGTGATGGCGCTGACGGGGCTGAACTCGCGCGGCTACAAGAATTCGACGCTGCTGTTCTCGCTGGCGCGCGTCTTCATCGCCCATTCGCCGGCCCGCGCGCTGATCAACCCGCCCTGGACGGGCATCGCCGAGCCGATGTGGGAGCCGATGCAGATCCGCCACCGCTCGGCCTATTACGACGCGTTCTTCACCGAGGCGCTGCTCAGCTACCTCGAGAGCGGGCTGGCCTCGCCGAAGGAGACCGCGCAGGCGCGGCGCGCCATCGAGGACATGGTGGATTTTTGTCTCAACATCAGCCGCGAGGAAGTGCCCTCGCATGACGGCTCGACCGTGAACGTCGTCACGGCGCTGGCGCCGCTGCCGCATCCCCGCTTCTCGCGCTTCTTTGCCCAGATCAAACAGGACCTAGGCTTCGGCATCTATGTGCCGGATTGCGACACCACGGCCTGCTCGTTCTCGGCGGCGACGCAGGCGGGATCGCGCGATCCGATCCTCGACCAGCCGCTGCTGGATTTCTATCGCGGCTACCAGGTGCGCGCGGGCGCGAACGAGCCGCGCGTGACCGTGCCGCTCAACGACAATATCGATTATGACGGCGCGGTCGTCACCTGGATCGACAATCTCAGCGGCGAGCGGCCCTACGGCAACGACCTCGACCCGACGCTCAATCTCGACATCCTCGAAGTCTCCTTCCGCAATCTGGGGCGGTGGAAGGTCCTGGAGACGCCGTCGCGGCTGGAGACGGTCCATCGCATCATCGCGTTCCAGCGCAGGCTCGCCGAGAGCGGCGCCTTCACCAATCCGCGCTCGCACATCTATTACCTGCCCGAGCTTTACTCGGCCTATTTCGGCCGCTGCTACGCCGCCTTCGCGGCGCTGCCGGCCTCCGCACAGCGCGCGGTCGATCCGGATGGCTCCTTTGCCCTCATCCGCACCCGCGTGCTGGCCTATGTGGAGCGTGAGCTGATCGCGCGGGAGATGAACGCGTTCGACGCGGCGCTGGCCCTGATGGCGCTGGCGCATCTTGGCGCCGAGATTTCCACCTTCACGCCCGCGCTGCATGTCATCATCGCGTCCCTTGGCGAAGGCGGGCGGCACGGTCCCTACAAGGCGTATGAGTGGAACAAGATGAAGACGCCGACGCGCATCCTGGTCGGCGGACCGGAAGTCACCTCCGCCTTCGTGCTGATGGGACTGGCCTTGGCGCGGCGCGCGATGCGTCAAGCGGGCCAGCCCGCTTGACTTCCGCGTCATCTCCCTAGAAAGACGCCTCACCCGCCCGGCGCGCATTTGTCTCCGGCATCAGCCGGGCCCGGATGCGCGCTAAATCGTTGAAGACACGCGACTTCTTTCGAAACGGCAAAACCGCTTCGCTTGACAGCGTTGTTGTCCCTATATTGATTTGATGCCGGACCAGATGCGCAGCTATCTCGACTTCGAAAAGCCAGTCGCCGAACTCGAGGCCAAGATCGACGAGCTGCGCACGCTCGCCGCCAACGGCAGCGACATCGGCGACGAGATCACCAAGATCGAGGAGAAGTCGGCCCAGGCGCTGGCCGAGCTCTATGCCAGCCTCACGCCGTGGCAGAAGACGCTGGTGGCGCGGCATCCGCAACGACCGCATTTCACCGACTTCATCAACGCCCTGATCACGGAATTCACGCCGTTTGCCGGCGACCGCAAGTTCGGCGAGGACGAAGCGCTGCTCGGCGGCTTCGGCCGCTTCCAGGGCGAGCCGATCTGCGTGATGGGCCAGGAAAAGGGCAACTCGACCGAGAGCCGCATCAAGCACAATTTCGGCATGGCGCGTCCGGAAGGCTACCGCAAGGCGGTACGGCTGATGGAAATGGCGGACCGCTTCGGCATTCCCGTGCTGTCGATCGTCGATTCCGCCGGCGCCTATCCCGGCATCGGCGCGGAGGAGCGCGGCCAGGCGGAGGCGATCGCGCGCTCCATCGACGCTTGCCTGTCGCTCAGCGTGCCCAATGTGGCGATCGTCACCGGCGAAGGCATGTCGGGCGGCGCGATCGCGATCACCACGGCCAACAAGGTTCTGATGTTCGAGCACGCGATCTACAGCGTGATCTCGCCGGAGGCCGCCTCCTCCATCCTGTGGCGCGACGGCACCAAGGCCCAGGAAGCCGCCAACAACATGAAGATCACCGCGCAGGACATGCTGCGCTTCGGCGTCATCGACCGCATCCTCGCTGAACCGCCCGGCGGCGCCCACCGCGATCCCGCCGCGATGATCGCCCGCACCGGGGAGGCCATCGCGCAGGCCTTTACCGAGCTGCACAACCTCGACGCTGCCGGCATTCGCCAGCAGCGACGGCAGAAGTTCCTGGATATCGGCCGCAAGCTGGGCTGAGGCAAATCCGCGGCTTTTCCGGACCCGGTATGACCGGATCAGCTGCCGTCCGTTAACAAATGCGGCCATAACTTAGCCAAAACCGCCCGTTTCGGCCGCAATTAGGCCGTGAGCAGCCTGTTTAAGGTCTGTTGACCATGGGTGTCTTGAGACCTGCGGACCGCCTTTGTTCGGGTTGCGACGCAGGAACGCGACGGGTAATATTTTAATCAATGGCTTCAGGGCGATGACGCGGATGTTGGGGTTGCGGCATTGCCCGGCGGGTGTGGAGCTTCTGGCTTGATTTCCAGCGTCACTGTTCGCGCGGTTCTGACCTCGGCTGTGCTTGCCGCCGGCGCGATGCTGGCCGGCTGCAACAGCAACGAGATTTCGCTCGCCAACAACGCCAAGGCGAACCAGCCGGTCCCGCCGAAGCTGATCCAGGCCATGGTCGAAAAGAACATGGACCTGAACTCGCCGATCCTCGTGCGCATCTTCAAGCAGGAAGCCGAGCTCGAAGTCTGGAAGCAGGATCGCAACGGCCGCTTTGCGCTCCTGAAGAGCTATCCGATCTGCCGCTGGTCCGGCGACCTGGGTCCGAAGGTGCGCGAGGGCGACCGCCAGGCGCCCGAGGGCTTCTATACCATCACGCCGGCGCAGATGAATCCGCAGTCGGCCTATTATCTCTCCTTCAACACCGGCTATCCCAACGCCTTCGACCAGGCGCTCGGCCGGACCGGCTCCCAGCTGATGGTGCATGGCGACTGCTCTTCGCGCGGCTGCTATGCCATGACGGACGAACAGATCGCCGAGATCTACGCCCTGGGACGCGAATCCTTCTTCGGCGGCCAGCGCGCGTTCCAGCTCCAGGCCTTCCCGTTCAAGATGACGCCAGTCAACATGGCGAAGCATCGCAACAACCCGAACATGCCTTTCTGGAAGATGATCAAGGAAGGCTACGATCATTTCGAGGTGACGAAGCAGGAGCCGAAGGTCGATTTCTGCGAGAAGAAATACGTCTTCAATGCGACCCGCGCGCCAAACGCCAAGGGCGATCCGGTGTTCAATGCTTCGGCCAAATGCCCGGCCTATGCGATCCCCGAGGAAATCGCCGACGCCGTGCGCGAGAAACAGAACGAAGAGCAGGCCGAAACCAACAAGCTGATCGCCCGCGGCACCCCCGTGGCGCGCATGAACACGGGCATCGACGGCGGCATGAACAAGGTGTTCGCAGCCAAGCTGCCTGACGGCAATACCGGCCTGTCCGAAGGCGGCGACAGCCAGGGCCTCTCGTTGCTCGCGATGTCCCGCGCGCCGGGCACCATCCCCTCGCATGTCAACCCGCCGAAGCCGAGGCTGACGCCGGAAGAAGAGCCGGTGTCGGCAACAAGCTCGGCGCCCGCAACGCGCGTCGCCGCCGCGACGCCTGCGCGAGAGCCGCCGTCGCAACAGTCGGAAGGCTTCTTCTCCAGTCTCGCGCGCAAGGTTGGCCTTGGCGGTTCCGACGCTGCATCACCCGCGGCGGCCAAACCGAAGGCGGAGAGCAAGCCCGCGGCCTCGCCGGTCGTGCGCGCCACCGCCGCCGCACCGAAGCCGGCCGAGACCAGGC
>JAEZEU010000519.1 GCA_023432885.1 Pseudomonadota bacterium
CGCAATCCTGTCATGCGCCTTTCCCGTTGACCGCGCTGCGTACGCCCGGCACGGTGGCCGTCCTGCCAGCCGGTCGCCCCATGTTCTCCGTCGCCTCGCTCTGGATTCCCTTCACCATCATCGCTGCGCTCGGCCAGGTCGCGCGCAATGCGATGCAGCGCTCGCTGACGGGACCGCTCGGCACCTGGGGCGCGACCAATATCCGTTTCCTGTTCGGCTTTCCCTTTGCTGTGGTCTTTTTCGTGGCGGTCGTGCTGGTCAGCGGCGATGCCGTGCCCTGGCCGACGGGTGCGTTCTGGCCGTGGCTCCTGCTCGGCGCGCTCAGCCAGATCGTCGCCACCGGCCTGATGCTGATCGCCATGAACGAGCGGTCCTTCGTGGTGACCACGGCGTATCTCAAAACCGAGGCGATCCAGACCGCGATGTTCGGCTTCGTCTTCCTCGGCGATCACCTGACCTGGCTGAAAGTGCTGGCGATCGTGGTTGCCACCATTGGCGTCGTCCTCACCGCGCTGCGGCCCGGCGGCGAAAAGGGCTTTGCCGAGATGCGGCCGACCATCATCGGCCTCGTCGCCGCGGGCTGCTTTGCTCTGTCGGCGATCGGCTTTCGCGGCGCCATCATCACCGTTCCCGGCGTATCCTTCGTGACGGCGGCGTCCTACACGCTGGTGCTCGGCCTGTTCGTGCAGACGCTGGTGCTGACGGTCTATCTGCTCGCCCGCGCGCCATCCGTGCTCCAGTCAATCCTCGGACTGTGGCGGCCCTCGATGCTCGCGGGCTTCATGGGTGCCTTCGCCTCGCAGTTCTGGTTCCTGGCGTTCGCACTGACTGCAGCCGCCAATGTCCGCACGCTGGCGCTGGTCGAGGTCCTGTTTGCGCAGGCCGTGTCGCACTATTCCTTCAAGCAGCCGATGTCGGCGCGCGAGGGGGTCGGCATTCTGCTGATTGTCGCCGGCGTGGCGCTGCTGGTCGCGGCGTGATCAGCGCTTGATCGCGATCAGCACGGCGCCAGTGGCGATCAGCGCGATTCCGAGCCAGCCGTTCCATGACGGCCGCTCGCCCAGGAACACCACGCCGAACAGCGCCACCAGCACCACGCTCAGCTTGTCGATCGGCGCCACCAGTGTCGCCGGCCCGAGCTTCAGCGCGCGGAAATAGCAGATCCACGATGCGCCCGTGCCGAGGCCCGAGAGCAGCAGGAACAGCCAGCTTCTTGTTGAGATCGGCCCGGCATCGGAAAGCTTGCCGGTCGCAAACAGGATCAGCGCCAGCGTCACCAGCACGATCACGGTGCGGATGAATGTGGCCAGGTCGGGATCGATGTCCTCGACGCCGACCTTGGCGAAGATCGCAGTCAGCGCGGCGAACACCGCCGACAGCACGGCCCAGACCTGCCAGGAGGAGAAGGTATCGGGGCTCATGGATCAGTCTCAACGGTCGGGGCGCGCGCAGCGCGAACCCGGAATCTCGAGATTGGGGTCTGGTCCTTCCGACCTTCCCTGCTGACGGCTGGCGTCAGTTCCTGTCTTCCGGCAGCGTCGGCAGCGGCGAGACCTGGACGCCTTCGTCGATCAGCGCGCGCGCTTCCTCGGGCGAAGCCTCGCCATAGATCGGGCGATGCTCCTTGTCGCCGTAGTGCATGGCCCGCGCTTCGTTAGGGAAGCGCTCGCCGACATTGTCGGCATTCTTGACGATGTGGTCGCGCAATTCCTTGATCTTGGCGCGCAGCTCGCGCTCCTGCGCCATCATCAGCGAAGTCGATTCCGATGCCGCCACTTCCGCCGGAGCTTCGACCGGTGCAGGCGCCTTGTCGCGCCCCTTCTTGCTGACGATCCGCGGGGCCATGATGGCCTTTTCGACCTTGGCCGAGCCGCATACCGGACAAGTCACGAGCTTCCGCTTTGCCTGCGAATCATAGGCAGCGGAACTTTGGAACCAGCTCTCGAACGAGTGGCCCTGCTCGCAGCGCAGCGTATAACGGATCATGCCGAGCCCCGCACCAGGTGCAGGTGTTCGGGTCCGGCCTTGGCGTCGGCGATGCCGAAGCGGCGGCCATGCTGCAGCGACGGGATGGCTTTCCTTGCCGCATCCACTTTCGCCGGATCGATCTCGGCCATGAACACGCCGGGCTCGACGCCGCCTTCGGCGATCACGACGCCCCAGGGATCGACGATCAGCGAATGGCCATAGGTCTCGCGCTTGTTCTCATGCAAGCCGGCCTGTGCGGCGGCAAACACGAAGCAGCCCGTTTCGATGGCGCGCGAGCGGAGCAGCACATGCCAGTGCGCTTCGCCGGTCTTGCGCGTGAAGGCGGAAGGCACCGTGAGGAAGGAGGCGCCCGCCTCGGCGAGCGCACGGTACAGCGCCGGGAAACGCACGTCGTAGCAGATCGTGAGCCCGATGCGGCCCCAGGGCAGGTCGGAGATCACGGCCGTCTCGCCGGGCTGGTAATTGGCCGATTCCCGATAGCTCTCGCCGTCTGGCAGCTCGATGTCGAACATATGGATCTTGTCGTAGCTCGCCAGCACTGCGCCCTCGGGCGAGATCAGGAACGAGCGGTTCACCGCTTTCTCCGGCGAGAACTTCAATGCCAGCGATCCGACGTGGAGATGGATCTTCAGCTCGCTCGCCAGTGCGCGATACGCCTTCAGCGACTTGTCGTCTTCCTCGGCGGCCAGATGCTCGAACAGCGCTTTGCGGTTCAGCTGCATCATGTTGCTCACCTCGGGCGTGAGCACATAGTCGGCGCCCTGCGCCGCTGCCTCGCGGATCAGCCTGGTCGCCTGCTCGAGGCTCGGCCCGGGCAGGAGCGAGGTGCGCATCTGCACCATCGCCGCGGTGAATTTGTTGCCTGCGGCCATCAGAGCACGCCCTCGCTGGCCAAGAGTCCGTCGAGCTTGCCTGCGCGGTCGAGGGCGTAAAGCTCGTCGCAGCCGCCGACATGGGTGCTGCCGATGAAAATTTGCGGAAAGGTCACGCCGGCGCCGGCGCGCTGGTACATTTCTTCGCGGTAGGCGGGATCGGCTGAGGTGCTGAACTCGGTGAACGGCGCGTTCTTGCGCGTCAGCAGCGATTTTGCAGCGGTGCAATAGCCGCAGCCGGGCCTGGTATAGATTTCAATAGCAGCCATCTCGCACTCGATTTGCTCGAATAAGCCTCGATTATATGGGCGCTTTATGGCTGTCCACAACCCGGGCGAACACCAGCACGTCGACCTGCGCCGCTTTGGCGCGCAGCAGGGCCCGGGCACAGGCATCCGAGGTGGCGCCCGATGTCAGGACATCGTCGATCACCACCACGCGGCGGCCCTGGATGTCAGCCATGCGGTCCGCGGCCACCTTGAACGCGCCCTGCACATTGCTGGCGCGCTGCGCCCGCGACAGCCCAACCTGCTGCTCGGTCGCGCGTACCCGTTGCAACGCTTCCGCGGCCACTTTCACGCCGCTTTGCCGGCCGATCGCCTGCGCCAGCGCGCCGGACTGGTTGTAGCGGCGGCTCCAGCCTCGCCGCCAGTGCAGGGGAACCGGTACCAGCACGTCGGCCTCGCCGAGCAGTTCGCGCCCCGCTCGCGCCATCCAGCGGCCCATGGTGGGAGCAAGATCAGTGCGATCGTGATATTTCAGCGCATGCACCAGCGTGCGGGCGACATCATCATAGCGCACGGCGGCCCGGGCGCGCTGGTATGCCGGTGGATTGGCAATCGCTTCCATCGACAATAATTCAGGCCCGGGATCATAGACGAAGGGGATGCCAAGCCGCGGGCAGTAGGGAGGCTCGATGAACGACAGCTTGGTCCAGCATTCGGCGCAGACGCCTTCGCCGTCCACCGGCTCGCGACAGGAGACGCACAACGTCGGCAGCGCGATATCGAGGGCGAATTTCGCGGCAAGCGCCCACGCGCCGCGCAGCTGGCCGATGATCGAGCGGGAATGAGCCACGGTGTCCATGCCTTGAGGCTAGCGCCGCGCCGCATCCTGCTCAAGCAGGCGATTGCAGGGGCGCGGTGACCGGCGTACCAACCGGCCATGGCTACGCCCGCCAACCCCACGCCCCTCCTGTTCGACCGTGCGCTCCTGCGCGCGCGGCAGGCGCGTGCGCGCAAGCAGGGCGAAGTGACTTTCCTGCTCGACCGCCTCGCCGAGGACTTGGCCGATCGCCTCGCCGCAGTGACGCGCGATTTTGCCGATGTAGCCGACATCTGGACGCCCGGCGATGTGCTGCCTGCGCCGCTGGCTGATCGTTTCAAATCGGTGAGCCGGATCGCGCTCGGTGCCGGCGGCGAGGCACTGCCCCTGCAGCCTGAATCGCTCGATCTCGCCGTCTCCGCGCTCGCCTTCCAGTTCGTCAACGACCTTCCGGGCGTGCTTGCGCAGATCCGCCGCGCTCTGCGCCCCGACGGGCTGCTGCTCGCCGCGCTGCCCGGCGGCGACACGCTGACCGAACTGCGGCAATCCTTTGCCGCGGCCGAAGCCGAGTGCGAGGGCGGCGTGTCGCCGCGCGTCGCACCATTTGCCGACCTGCGCGATATCGGCCATCTGCTGCAGCGGGCCGGCCTTGCGCTGCCCGTTACCGATGTCGAGCGCATCGTGGTGCGTTACGACAACGCTTTTGCGCTGATGCACGATCTGCGCCGCATGGGCGCGACCAATATCCTCCTCGAGCGCCGCCGCACATTGACCCGCCGCGCCACCATGCTGCGCATGGCGCAGATTTACAGCGAACGCTTCTCCGACGCGGACGGCCGCATCCGCGCCACCTTCGACATCGTCTGGCTCTCGGCCTGGGCCCCGCACGAAAGCCAGCAAAAGCCGCTGCGGCCGGGTTCGGCCAGGGCGAGCCTGGAGGACGCGGTGAAGGGACGGAAGCGCTAATTTAGTGTCTCGCTCCGTCATGCCAGGGCATGGCGACTGGAGAGCTGCTACAACAGCAAATCAATCAGATGCGGGATCAGCGGCAGGTCCGCCGGGGGCATCGGGTAGTCGCGCAGCTTGGTGACGCGCACCCAGGCGAGGTTCTGGCCCTCGCGCGCCATCACCTGGCCCTCCCAGCGCCGGCAGATATAGAGCGGCATCAGCAGATGAAAGGTCTCGTAGGCGTGGCTGGCGAAGGTCAGCGGTGCGAGGCACGGCTCGGCGACGTCGATGCCGAGTTCTTCGTGCAGTTCGCGGATCAGCGTCTGCTCCGGCCGCTCGCCCGGCTCGATCTTGCCGCCCGGGAATTCCCACAAGCCCGCGAGCGTTTTGCCCTCGGGGCGCTGTGCGATCAGCACGCGCTTGTCGGCATCGACCAGCGCGCAGGCGACCACGAGGGTGAGTTTCAATTCGGGCATGCCCCTGCTGGCTCCCTTAAGCCGTCATTCCGGGGCGATGCGCAGCATCGAACCCGGAATCTCGAGATTCCGGGTCTGGTCCTTCGGACCATCCCGGAATGACGGTGAAGATTTACGACCGATAATCCCCGTTGATCGCGACATATTCCTTGGTGAGGTCGCAGGTCAGCAC
>JAEZEU010000041.1 GCA_023432885.1 Pseudomonadota bacterium
GCGATGTCGTCGCGCCACTCGTCTTGCGACTTCGCGCCCATGACGGCGTTGCGCAGGCGGGCGTGCTCGCCGGCCGGATGATAGATGTGCTCGCCGATCGCACGCGACATCAGCTGTACGCGCGCGGTGCGCGGGAAGCGCCGGGCGCGGTAGGCTTCCAGCGCTGCACCGTAATCGTCGTGGTTTGCCAGCATGTGCGACAGGCAGACCGCATCCTCCATCGCCTGGCAGGCGCCTTGCGCAAAATATTGCAGCATTGGATGGGCGGCATCGCCGAGCAGCACCACGCGGCCGTCGACCCAGCGCTTGGCGGGATCGCGATCGCACAACACCCAGAGCTTCCAGTCCTTGCCGTGGCGTATGATGCTTTGCGCGCGCTCATGCACGTGGCCGAAGCCTTTCATCACTTCCTGTTGCGAGACCGGCTGACCTGCAACCGGCTCGGGCGCGTCGTTGTGATAGGTGACGACGAGGTTGAACACTTTCCAGCCCGAAAGCGGGTAATGCACGATGTGGCATTTCGGTCCGGCCCACAGCGTCGCCGCATTCCAGCGCAGATCTTCCGGCATCTGTTCGGTCGGAATCACCGAGCGATAGGTCGTGTGGCCGGATACGCGCGGCCGACCGTCGGCAGTGACCTGCTTGCGGATATTCGACCACAGCCCGTCGGCGCCGATCAGGAGCGATCCGGTGACGCGATCGCCGCTGGCGATCTTCGCCGTTACCGATGAGCCGTCCTGCTCGTAGCCGACCACTTCCGAGCTCACGCGCAGCTCGATCAGATCGCTCTTCTCGCAGGCGCGCAGGAACACGCCATGCAGATCGCCCCGATGCACGACCGCATAGGGGTTGCCGAAGCGCGCACGAAAAGCCGCACCAAGATCGACGTGGGTGATCTCTTCGGCTGTGAGCGCATCCATCAGGCGAAGCTGGTCGATATAGACGGCCATTCCGCGTGCGGCCTCGCCGACGCCAAGATAGTCGAAGGCGTGAAACGCGTTCGGCCCGAGCTGGATGCCGGCTCCGATCTCGCCCAGCCTCGAGGCCTTCTCCAGCAGGATCGAACAGATGCCCTTTTGCGCAAGGCCCATCGCGGTCGCAAGACCGCCGATGCCGCCGCCGGCAATCAGCACCGGTTTCCGGTCGGCCGCCGTCATCAGCCGGACTTGCCCAGATGTTCGAGCGCATCCTCCGCGCGCAGCGGCACGCGCGAGGCCTCGTTGTTGAGATCGACGAGCTGGGTCAGCAGCGCCAGCAGCACCTTGCGGTCGGCAGCTTTCAGCGGCTGCAGCATGCGCGCCTGCGCCTTCTCGACTGACGGCATGATGTCGCGCAGGATCGCGGCGCCGGCCCTGGTGAGGTAAAGCAGCTTCACCCGCTTGTCCTCGGGCGAGGGCTTTCGATCAATCAGCTGCTTGGCCTCCAGCCGCTCGATCACGCTGCCGAGCGTCGAGCGGTCGAAGGCGATCACGGCCGACAGCCGCGTCGCGTCGATGCCGGGATGGGTGTGGATCGCAATCAGCGCGGCATATTGCACCGGCGTGAGGTCGAACGCCCTGCATTCCTCGATGAACAGCGCGACAGCGATCTGCTGCATCCGGCGGAAGAGATAGCCGGGAGCAGCATAGACCGCCTCCATGGAGATGGGCGCGGGCTTACTCGGCATCGGGCTGCTTGTCCGGCGCGGCATCGGCAAAGGCCTGCATGGCCCTGGCGGCGGCTTCGGCCCGCAGCAGCCGCGGAAAGGCGGACACGTCGACGCCGAACCGGCGCGCATTGGCAAGCTGCGGCACCAGGCAGAGATCGGCGATGGTCGGCACCTCGCCGAAACAGAACGGGCCCGGCTCCCTGGCGACCAGCTTCTCGCAAGCCATCAGCCCCTCGCGATTGGCCCAGGCCGCCCATTCCGTCACCTTCTCCTCGGGCAGGCCGAGCTGCCGCAGCCGCGCCAGTACCTTCAAATTCTGCACCGGATGGATGTCGCAGGCGATCGCGAGCGCAAAGGCGCGCGCCTTCGCGCGCTGCAGCGCATCCAGCGGCAATAGCGGTGGCGTGGGATGGGTCTCGTCGAGCCATTCGATAATGGCGAGCGACTGGGTGAGCACGGCGCCCTCGCCGTCTTCGAGCGTCGGCACCAGGCCCTGGGGGTTGAGCGCAAGATAGTCCGGCGCGGTCTGTTCGCCCTTGCGAAGGTGGTGCGGCAGATGCTCGGCGGAAAGGCCCTTGAGATTCAACGCGATCCTGACCCGGTATGCCGCGCTGCTGCGGAAATAGCCGTGCAGCTTCAAAGGAACCTCCCTCTTTTCTCGTTCGTTTCGCCTGGATTGACGCTAGCCATATTGTCAGTATGCTGTCAATCGATCGAGCTGACAAGAAGAACCCCGGGAGGCCAGCCATGGAAGCCGTGCAGAAGACTCCGGAGCGCGAGGCGTTCTACAAGAAGATCGACGCCGAGAACCTCTCCGCACTGTGGAATGTGTTGAACGACATCATCACCCCGGAGCCACGCAGCGCCTGCCAGCCCTGCCTGTGGAAGTTCGACGCCATCCGCGATTACATGAACGAGGCGGGCAAGCTCATCACCGCCAAGGAAGCCGAGCGGCGCGTGCTGGTGCTGGAGAATCCCGGCCTGCGCGGCCAGTCCAAGATCACGACATCGCTGTTCGCGGGCGTGCAGATGGTGGTGCCCGGCGATGTCGCGCCTGCCCATCGCCACAGCCAGTCGGCGCTGCGCTTCGTGCTGGAAGGCCATGGCGCCTACACCTCGGTTGACGGCGAGCGTACCGTGATGGAGCCCGGCGACTTCGTCATCACGCCATCGATGACCTGGCACGACCATTCCAACGAGAGCAAGGAGCCGATGTTCTGGCTCGACGGGCTCGACATCCCGATCGTGCAATTCCTCGACGCCTCCTTTGCCGAGGGCTCGAAGGCCGACCAGCAGACGATTACCAAGCCCGTGGGCGACAGCTTTGCGCGCTATGGCCACAATCTGCTGCCGGTGGGCGAGATGCGGAAATCCAAGACCTCGCCGATCTTCAATTATCCCTACAGCCACACCCGCGAAGCGCTGGAGCGCGCGAAAGCCCGCGACGAGTGGGATGCCTGCCACGGCCTGAAGCTGAAGTTTTCGAACCCCGAGACCGGCGACTACGCCATGCCGACCATCGGCGCTTTCATCCAGCTCTTGCCCAAGGGCTTCAAGACCGCGCGCTATCGCTCGACCGACGCCACCGTGTTCGCGGCGATCGAAGGCAAGGGCC
>JAEZEU010000056.1 GCA_023432885.1 Pseudomonadota bacterium
GTGCTGCTGGCGGCGGCCGACACGGCGCTCTACCAGGCCAAGCGCAGCGGCCGTAACCGGGTCGAGGCGGCGGAAGAAGTGCCGCTGTCCCTGGAAAACTGGCGGCGCAATCGCGCCGGCACTTCCGCATCCGCGCGGGCCAAGCCCGCGGCTGCGTAGGACCATCGCGTCCACGGCGAGGATTTGCTTTTGGAGAGGGCCGGCGGACTCGGCCGTCGCTCTCCGAAAGTAACCTCTCATTTACCATTCGGTCCATATCATCGCGCTCATGGACTCATACCGTCGACGAAATCCGCAGTCCGCGCTGATGGCTCTTGAAGCTGCAGCGGCCTCGGCCCGTGGCGGCTTTGCCTGTGTATTTTCCTCATCTGACGAGTATGAAAGCGCACTGATCAGCGAGCGGCGCGCGCAAGGCCTCTACGGCCGGCCCAGGCGCCATTGGCCCGCGATGACGTTTCTGGGTTGCTCGGTCGTCGTTGCCGGTGCTGTGCTGCTGTTCGGTTGAACAATCCTGAGAGCGGGATCGCAGGGCGCCGGCGAGCGCCTTTTTCTTTTGCGCCAGGCGCGGTAGAGACCAAGCCTTCGCTTGAGGAAAGGCTCCCATGATCACCGAAATCGCACAGATCGACGTCAAGCCCGGTACAGAGAAGGATTTTGAAGCTGCGGTTGCCAAGGCCAGGGCCGCGTTCGGCCGCTCCAAGGGCTTTCACGGCTTTGAACTGCACCGCTCGATCGAGAAGCCGCAGCGCTACCGCCTGATGGTGAAGTGGGAGACGCTGGAGAACCACACCGTGGACTTTCGCGGCTCAGAGAATTTCACGGAGTGGCGCGGGCTGGTCGGCCAGTATTTTGCCGCCCCGCCCGACGTCGAGCACACCAACACCGTAGTGACGAGCTGACCGTTCTCTTTCGCCCGTTCTTCGTAGGGAGCGATCCTTGTAGCGTGGGCAAAGGCGCTGTTGCGCCATGTCCGCCTTTGCTTGCTTGCTCTCGAGGGCGGGTAAGCCGGCGCTTTGGCCCCTTACGGTCCCTGTCTCTCTTGCGAGTGAAGGCGAAAGGGGACTACGCCTTGACCGGCTCCGGCGGCGTCGGCTCGGTCTTGAAGTGATCGATCATCACCTTGGCGATCGCCATCAGCGGCAGCGCCAGCGCAAGCCCCCAGACGCCGAAGACGACACCGAGCAGGATCTGGAACGCAAACAACGTGGCGGGCGGTATGTCGAGCGCCTGGCGCTGGATGATCGGCGTGAGCACGTAGCTCTCCAGCGCGTGCACGCCGAGGAACAGGACGAAGGCGCTGATGCCCGCGACCCAGCCCGAGGCAAGGCTCGCCAGCACCACGATCAAGCCGCCGAGGATCGCGCCGACAGTCGGGATGAAGGCGAGGAGGCCTGCCTGGATGCCCAGGATGAAGGAGCTTGGGATGCCGATGATGGCAAGGCCAATCCAGGTCACCAGAAACACCGCGGCCATGGTGATGATCTGCGCAATGAGCCAGCGCTCCAGCGTATAGCCGATGCGATCGATGATGACGGTGGCACGGGCGCGGTGCTTTGCGGGTGCCATGAAAAGGAGACCGCTGCGGTAGACGCCGGGCTGCACCGCAAAGGCCAATCCCAGAAACAGCACGATGAAGAAGTTGCCGACCGCGCTGACGGTGCCGAGCAGCACCTTGAAAGTCTGGCCCAGGATGGCGCCGCCGCTGGAGGCGATCGTGCTGGCGCTGGGCAGGTTATGCGGCGTGGACGTAGCGGGCGCTTGTGTCTCCGACGGGGTGGACGGCGCCGCGGAGAACGAGTTGATGTCGAAGAAGCTGGTATCGACGCCATGACTCTCCAGGAAAGCCTTCACGTTGACGAGCTGCGACTTCATCGTGTTGCTCAAGACCGTCGCCTGCTGCGCGATCGTGGTGCCGCCGAGGAAGACGATGCCCGACAACATCGCCGCCAGCGCGAGGCAGACGATGACGAGCCGCACCGGCTGCGGCAGCGGCACCACGCGGCCGAGCAGGCCGGTCATGGCGTTCAGCGCCACGCCGAGCAGCATGCCGGCAAAGATGAGAAACAGGGTCGCGGCGAAGTGCCAGGCAAAGATCAACAGCGCGATGAACAGGGCGACGCCGGTGCCCCCGACCGCGATCGACCACGCCAGGTCGGTGCGGGCCTGAAGACGCTCCTCGGTCGAAACTGGCATGACGATTCCTTCCTGCTGCCGCCTGGGCGGGAACACTCATTCGACAAAATACGCCCGGGATCAAGCCGCTGCCGCGCGCCGGTTTGACGCTGGCGGCCGGCTTGTGCCAAGCGAAGCGGGCAAGCCGATTCGCCGATAAGGGCCGGGTGGAATGCACTTCAAATGGTTCGGACCGCTCGCGTTGCTCGCGGTGCTTCTCATCGGCGACCAGATCAGGATCAACCGGCCCGGTCACAAATACCGAATGACGGTCGAGGTCGAGACGCCGGCAGGCCTCAAATCGGCTTCCGGCATTCTCGCAGTCACTCCCTACCGCGGCTACAACCCCGGCGGCAATACGCGCGCCTCGGGCGAGGCGGTGTTCGTCGATCTCGGTGGCGGCAAGAACCTCGTCGCGCTGCTCGCGCATCTCGACAAGAAGCCCGATTTCGACGGGATCAACTACGTCGCGCTGCGGGCATATCCGATTGCCACGGGCAAGCGCGTGAATTTCGGTGACATGAGCAAGCAGAGCGGCGTCGTGCCGGTCGGCGGTGCGCTGATCCCGGTGCTGGTGACGTTTGCCGATCCCGCCGATCCCGGCACTGCCAGGCTGATTTCCCCCGACGGCATTGACGCCGCGCTGGGCAAGGGCTTTCGCCTGCGGGGCGTCACGGCGGAGGTGGTGCCGAATGGCTTCTGGCCGCTCGATTTCGGCGGCGTGCTCGGCGAACCTGTCACGCGCGGCATCAAGGGCAAGCTGCCATGGCTCGCCGGGACCGATGCATCGGCTGGCGCGGCGAGGGCCCTGAGGGCCGCCGGAATTCCGGGCCTCGAGGGCGTCGATGCCGTGGAGGCGTTCACCCGCAAGTAACCGGGCGAGCCCTGCTTATCGCAGGGGTGCGGCGCGCCCGGAGCAGGGAACAGATATTGATCCGTCGCGGGGCGGAAGGCATGATCGAGCCCGGAATCGTGGCCCAATGACAAAAGAATTCTTGCGCGAGACGTTTCTACCATGAGGCGGCCTGTCGTCGGCATTATCGGCAATTCGTATCTCATCGAAAATCGATTTCCGGTTCAGGCGGCCGGCGAGCGCAATCTGCGCGCGGTCGCGGAAGTATCGGGCGCGATCCCGCTGATGTTTCCCTCGATCCCCGAGATCACCGATGTCGGCGCGTTGCTCGACATCGTTGACGGCGTCGTGCTGACCGGCGCGCGCGCCAATGTCCATCCTACTCGTTTCAATGTCGATCCCTGCGAAAAGCACGAGCCCTATGACATCCACCGTGATCATGTCGCGCTCGAAGTAGCCGAAGCCTGCGTTGCCCGCGGCGTGCCGCTGTTTGGTATCTGCCGCGGACTGCAGGAGATGAACGTTGCCTTCGGCGGCTCGCTGCATCCGGAGATTCGCGAATTGCCGGGACGCATAAACCACCGCATGCCGCGACTGGAGAACGGTGATATCCATCCCGATCCCACGGTGATCTTCGCGGACCGGCACGAGGTTCGCCTGACGCCGGGCGGTGCATTCGCCAGGATTTTGGGTTGCGAGACCATCCGCGTGAATTCGTTGCACGGCCAGGGCATCCTCGAGCCCGGCGGGCGCGTGGTGATCGAGGGCGTCGCCGAGGACGGCACGATCGAGGCGATCCGTATTGCGGATGCGCCGGGCTTTGCCCTCGGCGTGCAATGGCACGCCGAGTACGACCCGCAACAGAACCCGATCAACCGCGCGCTGTTCGAGGCGTTCGGCCACGCGCTGGTCGAGCACAGGCGGCCGACGTAAAGCATGATGAAATCAGGTCCAGCTGGAGCGGCATCGAACGCGTCGCGCAACTCAACCGCCCAAAACAAAAGACGCCCCGTGGGGCGCCTTTTCCGCATTTGCCGTGACACCGCGGGCGAGCGCCCGCTCGGGATCACTGCGAATAATACATGTCGAATTCGACCGGGTGCGGGGTCATCTCGAACCGCTCGACCTCGGTCATCTTCAACTCGATATAGCTGTCGATGAAGTCGTCGTCGAACACGCCGCCGTTCTTGAGGAATGCGCGGTCCTTGTCGAGGTTCTCGAGAGCCTCGCGGAGCGAACCGCAGACGGTCGGAATCTGCTTCAGCTCTTCCTTCGGCAGGTCGTAGAGGTCCTTGTCCATCGCCGGACCCGGATCGATCTTGTTCTTGATACCGTCGAGGCCTGCCATCAGCATCGCGGCGAAGCCGAGATACGGATTGGCCATCGGGTCGGGGAACCGCACCTCCACGCGCTTGGCCTTCGGATTTGAAGTGTAGGGGATGCGGCACGAAGCCGAGCGATTGCGCGCGGAGTAGGCGAGCAGAACCGGCGCTTCATAGCCGGGGACGAGACGCTTGTAGGAGTTGGTCGACGGGTTGGTGAAGGCGTTGATCGCCTTGGCATGCTTGATGATGCCGCCGATGTAGTGCAGGCAGGTCTCCGACAGATCGGCATACTTGTTGCCGGCGAAAGTCGGTTTGCCGTCCTTCCAGATCGACTGGTGGACGTGCATGCCCGAGCCATTGTCGCCGTAGATCGGCTTCGGCATGAACGTGGCGGTCTTGCCGTAGATGTGCGCGACCTGATGGATGCAGTATTTGTAGATCTGCATCTGGTCGGCCATCAGCGTCAACGTATCGAACTTCATGCCGAGCTCGTGCTGGGCGGAAGCGACTTCATGGTGATGCTTCTCGACCTTGACCCCCATCTTGGCCATGGCGCCGAGCATTTCGGAGCGCATGTCCTGAACCGAGTCCTGCGGCGGCACCGGGAAGTAGCCGCCCTTGGTGCGGATGCGGTGGCCCAGATTCCCGCCTTCGTACTCGGTGTCGGAGTTGGTCGGGAACTCCGAGGAGTCGAGCCTGAAGCCCGTGTTATAGGGCGTGGACGCAAAGCGCACGTCGTCGAACACGAAGAACTCGGCCTCGGGACCAACGAAAACGGTATCGCCGACGCCCATCGACTTCACCATCGCCTCGGCCTTCTTTGCCATGCCGCGCGGATCGCGGTTGTAGGGCTCGCCGGTGGTCGGTTCCAGCACGTCGCAGATGATGACCATGGTGGTCTCGGCGAAGAACGGATCGATCGTCGCGGTGACGGGATCGGGCATCAGGCACATGTCGGATTCGTTGATCGCCTTCCAGCCGGCGATCGAGGAGCCGTCGAACATCTGGCCTTCGGCGAACGTGTCCTCCTCGATCATGGAAACGTCGAAGGTCACGTGCTGCCACTTGCCCCGCGGATCGGTGAAGCGCAGGTCGACGTATTTGACGTCGTTGTCCTTGATCGATTTCAGGACGTCTTTGGCGGTCTTCATGAATTCCCCTTATCTCTTGCGGGTCGGTTTCACGGATTGAATTGTGGGTGAGCTCGCAAAACAATACGGGCTGGCAAAATGGCCCGTTCTTGTTGTTTTTACCGGCGAAATTCCGGATAGCACCGGGCTCATATAGCGTCCAGCCCGGATTCGCCGGTCCGGATGCGGATCGCTTCCTCGACGTTGGAAACGAAGATCTTGCCGTCGCCGATGCGGCCTGTTTGGGCGGCGCGCCGGATGGCGTCGATGGCTTTTTCCACCAGATCGTCGCCGATCACGATCTCGATTTTTACCTTTGGCAGGAAGTCGACGATGTATTCCGCGCCGCGATACAGTTCCGCGTGGCCCTTCTGCCGTCCAAAGCCCTTGGCTTCGGTGACGGTGATGCCCTGCAGTCCGACTTCCTGGAGCGCCTCCTTCACCTCGTCGAGTTTGAACGGCTTGATGATGGCCTCGATCTTCTTCACTGACTTGTCTCCCGGCGTTACTAGAATTCCAAACTGCCGCGCGTTCTCTATGGTTGTGCCGACGCACGGCTCGTTCGATGCTGCTCCGGCAAACTGCCGGAAAATACTCGCGAATGCCCACCTCCTCAGCCGGCTTCCTCGAAAGCAGGGTCTATGCCAAGTTGTTAACCGGTCTGATTTTGGAATGTTATCAGACTTTTAAGGTGCAACCGGTCGGGTACGGGGCAACGTGCCCATGATACGCGAGCCTATAAAATAGGCAAATCGGTCAATTTGCGTGCAAACTTTGAGCTCTTGCGTTCAAGGCGGGAATGGATCTGCCTCAGTAAAAGGCGTTTGGATCAGGTTTTGGCATGGAAGTTCTCACCACGTCCGAGATGGAACGCGCTGATCACCTGACGATCGCATCGGGCAGGCCCGGCTTCGCGCTGATGCTGAGCGCGGGCCAGGCGGTGGCGGAAGCGGCAATGGACCTCGCCGAAGAGGGACCGATCGTCGTGGTCGCCGGCAGCGGCAACAATGGCGGCGACGGCTTTGTCGCGGCAGCCGAACTCGCCGCGCGCGGGCGGGAAGTTTCGGTGGTGCTGCTGTGCGAGCGCGACAGCCTGCAGGGTGATGCGGCATCGGCCGCGCGCGGCTGGAAATATCCGGTGCTGCCGTTCAATCCGCAGGCGCTTGGCAAACCCGCCCTGATCATCGACGCCCTGTTCGGTGCGGGGCTGAACCGTCCGGTGAGGGGCGAACCCGAAGAGATGATCGAGGCGATCAACGCCAACGGCGCGCCGGTGCTGGCGGTCGACCTGCCGAGCGGCATCAATGGCACGACCGGATTCGTGATGGGCGCGGCGGTGCGCGCCACTGAAACCGTGACCTTCTTCCGCCGCAAGCCAGCGCATCTGCTATTGCCCGGCCGCATGCATTGCGGCCGCGTGCATCTCGCCGACATCGGAATTCCGAGAAGCGTGCTCGGCGAGATCAAGCCTCAGACGTTCGAAAATGTCCCCGATACCTGGCACGCATCGTTTCCGGTGCCGCGCGTGGACGGGCACAAATATGCCCGCGGCCATGCCGTCGTCCTATCGGGCGAGATGGCGTCCACCGGTGCGGCACGCCTGGCGGCGCGCGGCGCGCTGCGTGCGGGCGCTGGCCTCGTGACGGTTGCTTCGCCGCGCGAGGCACTCGCCGTGAATGCGGCGGCGCTGACCGCGGTGATGGTGCGCGCGGTGGATACGCCGATCGAATTCGGCGAGCTGATCGCCGACCGGCGCTTCAACGCCTGCGTGATCGGCCCCGGCGCCGGGATCGGCGATCGCACCCGCGACTTCGTGCATACCGCGGTGGCCGCGCAAAAACATTTGGTGCTCGACGCGGACGCGCTGACGAGTTTTGCCGAGGCGCCGGATCGGTTGTTCGAGTCGATCAAGGCGCCAGCCGACCCGCAGGTCGTGCTGACTCCGCACGAGGGCGAGTTTCCGCGCCTGTTCAGCGATATGAGCAACAAGAATCCCGGCCGCTCCAAGCTGGAGCGCGTGCGAGACGCCGCGCAGCGTTGCGGAGCGGTGGTGCTGTTGAAGGGCGCCGATACGGTGGTGGCCGCGCCTGACGGCCGCGCGACGATCGCGTCCAATGCGCCGCCATGGCTCGCTACCGCCGGCGCCGGCGACGTGCTCTCCGGGATTGTGGCCGCGATGCTGGCGCAAGGGGTGCCGGCCTTCGAGGCCGCCAGCATCGGCGTGTGGATGCATGGCGAAGGCGCGCGCGAAGCAGGTCCTGGCCTGATCGCCGAAGATCTGCCCGAGGTGCTGCCGGCGGTGTTCCGCCGCCTCTATGACGAGTTCGGCATCGAGTATTAGACGAGATACTTCTTCACGGCCGCCTCGTCCCACTCGAGCCCAAGGCCGGGCCCGCGGGCGGTGAGTGCGCCGTCGACGATCTCTACCGGATTTGCGAGGATTGACCCGGCAAAGTCCAGAAACTCCAGCCAGTGCGCGGTCGGCGTCACCGCCAGCACATGCGCGCTGGCTTCGGCAAACAGATGGCTCGATTGCGGGATCGAGGCGGCTTCCGATTGTCCGGCAATGCGCATCCACCCCGTGATGCCGCCGCATTTCATCAGGTCGGGCATGATGAAGTCGGAAGCGCCGGCGGCGATGGCCTCGGCAAAGCCGCGCGGGAACCACCAGTTCTCGCCGGCCTGGATCGGCGTCGGTGAGGTCGCGCGGACCTTGGCGTGTCCCAGCAGATTTTCCTGCGGCACCGGCTCCTCGATCCAGTAGAGGTCGTAAGGCGCGAGCCGCTCGATGCGGCGTGTGGCTTCCGCCGGATCGAGCGACTGGTTGAAGTCGATCATCAGCGCGATGTCCGGGCCGAGCAGGGTGCGCACCCCGGCGACCACGCGCTCGTCATTGGCGGCATCGCCATCGCCGCCCTTGATCTTGATGCCGGCAAAACCCTGGTCGAGCGAGCGTCGCAAATCCTTTTCGTCCCTGACGGGGTCGACGACGCCGTAGCTGTCATAGGCCTTGATCGGCTTCGCCGTGCCACCCAGCAGTTCGGCCACCGGCTTATTGGCACATTGGCCGAGTGCGTCCCAGTAGGCCATGTCGAGGCCGGAGACGGCCATGCCGATCAGGCCCTGCCAGCCGAGCAGGCGGAATTTCGCGTCCATCGCCGCCATCAGGTCGGACGGGGCGATCGGCTTGCCGACGAGTTCGCGGCCGATCTCCTCGACCATATACACCAGCGGCTTCAGCGTGAGATTGGTGTAGGCGAAAATGTAGGCGCGGCCGGTGACGCCCTGATCGGTCTCGACGTCGATCAGCACCAGCGGGCCCGTGGTGAACGCGCCAAGCGCAGTTTCGACGGGGCGTTTAAGCGGCACCACGACGGCTCGCGCCGTTACGCTGCGGATCGCTGGTGCGGTCTTGCTCATGCGCTCTCTCCCCCGATTCTCGATTGAGGCGTTTTCTTCAAGCGAACCGGTGTCTCCCTCGCTCGAAACGCTCTATCCGATAGCGTACCATCGCACGAGCCGCGGCGCTGCCCAATCGGTGGCCACGGATTCCATCAGCCAGCGGCCGGGATGTTCTGCGGCAAAGGCGATGCGCTGCGTCTGGCCCGGCTCGATCGCGAGCGTGTCGAGCCAGAACGGTTTCCAGCCGTCGTCCAGCCTGTCGAGCAGGCGAAAGTGGTGGCCGTGGAGATGGAAGACGGTGGCGATCTCGGCGCGGTTTGTCAGCGCCAGCACGACAATGCGTCCGGCCTTGGCTCGGAACGCGGGCGCAGCGGAGCCGGCAAAGCTCGCGGGTGCGGTCCAGTCCTGCCCGTTCAGGGCGAGGTCGATGCGCAGCGCGCTCTTCAGATCGAGTCTGGCGGGCAAGCCGTTGGACGGTAGGGGCGGTGCGGGCGGAAGCGGCGCGGTGCGCACCGGCCGATCGTTGGTGACGACCAAGCGGCCGATAGGCCGAGCCTCCTTGCCGTCATGCAGGAGGATCGGCAGTTCCGTGCCGCCCCGCACGGTCACATCAACGAATGCATCGACACGGCCGCCCGGCGCCACCACCAGCGCGCCGTTACGTGCGACGAAAGGCTCCGCCGGCTGGCCGTCCATAGCCATCACCCGCAGCTCGACCTGATCTATTTTGACCGCAATCACATTGCGTTGACAGGCGTTGATGAAACGCAACCTCAGGCGCTCGTTCACGCGGCAGATGAGGTCCGGAGCAAGTGCCCCGTTGACCGTGTAGACGGCAACCGCCTCTTTGTGAGGAGTGCCGGCGGACACCGCGGCGCCGTTGGTCAGAACCCGCCAGTCTTCGATCAGAAGCACCTCGTCGCGATCGACGGGCACAGGCTCGTTTTCCTGCACCAGAAGGGCTTGTGCCCGCGATGGGCGTGCGGCGCCGTCGCCGAGCAGGCTCATGTCACACAGCAGCGTCCCGGCATGTCGCAATGGAATCGCGACGCTTTCCTTTGCGTTCGCGGCGAGCGGCGGCCTTCCGGTCAGCGGAGCTGCGGCAGCAACGCCATCGAGGCCGTGCCAATTGAGGGCAATCGGGACCGGCAGCTCGTTGCCGACGTCCAGTTGGACCGTCTCGCCGCGGCGAAAGCGGAATTCGCTGTTGCCAAGGGACCAGATCGGGATTTCCGCCCCGCCATGGCCCAGTGCGATCGTGCCAGGCCTCGCCTGCACGATCGTCCGGGTTTGCGCCCATGCGGGCAACGAACCGGTCAGGGCAGCGGCGCCAAATCCGGCCAGCAGGTCACGCCGGCCAAGGCGGAAAATCGGTCTTGCCATGAGGCCGATCCGGACCATTTTTCAGCTGGAATGTCCAGTTGCGGCGGTTTGGCCCAGCCCGGCCAGGTCGGACCATTTTTGGCTGCAGCGGGCGGCCTCATTTCAACCTAAGCCGGGCAGCGGGCTTGCGCCTTCACGGACGTCTACGGACCATCGAACCAGGCCTTCCATTGCGGAACCGCCTTCGCGAACGTCCCGCGATGGCTTGTTTCTCCAGTCGAGATCGCTTCGACGCGATTGTTCCCGATGGACTTCTGGTAGAAGCTGGGCAGTTGCCCGAGTTCGGTGCGGATCGCCTCGTCTGCCTCGCCGTAATAGGTCCTGACCGGCGTCTTGATGACCCAGCGATAAGCCTGCGTCGCCGCGACCAGCCGACCGTAGGCTGAGACTGCGAAGAACTCCGGATCGAAATACTCAGCGCGAACGATCTTGTGCAGGTCTGTCGGCACGGCCTTCGCATCGAAGGGCAGGCGCTGATAGGCTTTTCGCGCCAGGTCGTAGAACTCGTCGGTCAAGACAGAGCGAGCCAATCCCGGCACGCCATAATAGTTCTCGAATGAGAAGACCGACAGGATGAAGAGTGTCTGCACCCATGCAGCATCGATCTTGCGGGGAAAATTCAGGAAGCCGTTGAGGGCGACGAAAACGTCCGCCGGAGCGCTGGCCGTCGCCGCAGCCTTTACCGGAAGACCGACGCTCTCCAGCTTCTCAAGCATGGCGAGCGTCACGAAGCCACCCTGTGACCAGCCGCTGAGGTACAGGCCCGTCGTGGAAATCTTGAGATCGTCCAGAACAGCTTTCGCAGCCAGCAACATGTCATAAGTCGCCTGCTGATGGCTGGCCTTGACCATGTAGCCTTCGGGCTCGATCGACTGGCCCAGACCGAAGTAATCTGCGCCGATCAGGACGTAGCCCTGCCCGGCAAACTGCGCGAGCATCAGTTGCGTCTCGGGCGACTGGTCGGGAAACGAGGGTACCTCCTGTTTTCCATAGACCGTGCCGTGCTGGTAGGACACCAGCGGAAAACTGGTCCCACTCGTATCGGGTACCGCGATAAGCCCCGTCGCAGTGGTCGGCTTGTTGCCCCGATCCGGGATCACCGACGCATAGCTTATCCGGTAGAGCTTCACGGCGTTTCGTGCGGGCGAGTATTCCACTGGAATGCCCGCAAAGGCGGGGATGTCCGTCTTCAGGATGCGATTGAGCTTGTCGACATCCCAACGTGCCAGAAATTCGTACTGCACGCCCGACGCAACGCGAACAGGCCCTGGCTGGGACTGCGCGATCGCGCTCGCCGAAAAGACACTCCAGCCAATCAGGAAATATGCCAGCGCACGAACAAGACGAGTCATGAAAGCCCCAAATGCCGCGTCAGGCCCCATGCCTCACTTTGATGCCGCGGTGCATTCTGATTTGGTAAGCGTGAAGAATTTCCTCATCGGCGTAGGGAAGGGCCGCTCGGACCGGAAAAGGCG
Organism: Pseudomonadota bacterium; assembly: GCA_023432885.1. Taxonomy (GTDB): domain Bacteria; phylum Pseudomonadota; class Alphaproteobacteria; order Rhizobiales; family Xanthobacteraceae; genus Bradyrhizobium. Next base: position 11,741 of record JAEZEU010000056.1, read on the forward strand.
ATCAGGATTAGGTCGCAGCGAATGCTGATGGAGACCTGTTCGAGTGTGGCGCGCGCCCATCGAGGCCCCGCGAAAACGAAGCTTCGCGGTCAGGGTGTAACGCTGCCAAACCGGCCAGGGCAGGCGCCAAATCCGGCCAGCAGGTCACGCCGCCCAAGGCGAAAAACAGGTCTTGCCATCAGGCCGATCCGGACCATTTTTGGGGTGGAGTATCCAGTTGCGGCGGTTTGGCTCA
>JAEZEU010000060.1 GCA_023432885.1 Pseudomonadota bacterium
TCGGAAATGCCGCGCTATGCCACCTTCTGCAGCGTCGTGCGCCAGTGCGCCACCGCCAAGCAGCTGGAGCGGGCCGTGTCCGACATCGTGGCGACGTATCAATAGATGCGGCCGCCCTTGCGCAATACCGGGCTAGAATTTGTCAGTGATGTTCATCATGGTGCTGGAAGCGCCGCGATCGACATCTGAATTTCAATAGAGCTTTGGGGGCCACAAGGTGAATTTCATCACGCGAGCCGGGCTCACCGTCATTTGCTTTCTTTGTGCGGCCTGCGCGGCTGAAACGGCCGCGGCACAGGCTCGCGCCCAATTCGCCGTCGACGTGCTGGCAACCTGCCATAAGCCGGCGATCAGGACGTCCCGATCCACGTGGAGGGCACCGGGATTCTCAAGGCCGACGGATCGGCGCGGGTGGATGTGGACGGCGGCTCGCTCGGGCGGACGCGCTACGCGACCAGGCTCGGCCAAACATCGGCAGCGCCGGGCGGATCAGCATCGCTCCGCGTCACCGGCAGAAGCAGCCTGCGGGCAATCCGTGAATATCCAAACCACCAGATGATCATCGATCTGCTGGTCTCCGGGAAGGAATGCACGATCACGGTGCGCAACGTGCTCAAGCCCGGCAAGCGTGACTACGCGTTTGTCAGCGGCGGCGGCACTGCCTCCTGCGAGAAGCCAAAAATCGTGCGCACCGCGTGCCAGGCGTTCTGACCTGACACGAGGGACGCAGCGACCTCTCAGCCCGCGAAGGCATTGCCTGATCGGACCGAGCACGACACTCCGGACACCTGCGTTGGCCCGGTCTGCGTGTAGGTCATGCCGTTCAGTCCCTTGTAGACGATCGGCTTGCCCATCTCCGCGCCCATGATCACCCGCGCCGTGCAGCTCGAACCCGAAGGATCGAAATTGATGGTCAGCTGGCTCGCGCCGCTGGGAAGGGGCATGACGCCGACCATGCTGTTGCCGGATATCCGCATGTTGGTCTCTCCCGGAGCCCTTTCGGTGGTCTCGCTGCGCCGGCCGACACGGCGGTCGGTCCTGGCGAACACGCGTCCCTGGCTGGAGACGTAGTACGTCCGCGTGACCGCGCGCGCGTTGGCCTGGGTCGATCCGTCCGAACCGCGCGCCGGGACGGTGACCGAAAACGAAATCGTTACCGATTTGTTCAGTAACTGTTGCGCGGCAGCATGAGGCGCGCCGCCAATCAGAGTAGCGGCCACCGCCAGCACCGCGAGTTCGCGGATTTTCTTGCCTGCCATCCTAGTCCTCCCTCAGTTTCGCGGCTAACCTGTCAGTGCCAGGACGCACAGACGATTGCGCGCCTTGCGCCCAATTTGATCAAGATATTTGCGAGCAAACCATGAACCGGCCGGCCATCTCCATGATCCAGCGCCTTTCGCTGCTGTTCCTCTTCGGGTCGATGATGACCCTGCAAATCGCCAGCCCCTTGCATGCTGCCGAGCCCGTTTGCATGTACCAAAGCAGATCCTACAGCGAAGGCGCCTTCATCTGCGTGGAGAAGTCGCTGATGCAAGCCTGCACTTCCGATGGCACCCGATTGCTATGGAAGATCGTTGCCGACAAGGACATCGGCGAACGGTGCTTGGCGCCGATTTCCCCGACCGAATCCCGCAAGCGCATTGTCCACCGCACACGCATGGCCCGCCAAATCGTCACCCCCACACAATTCAATTCAGCCAAATGCTTTGTCTTCAACGGCAAGCGCTACTGCGAGTGACCGACATCGCCGCCGCTATTCGCAATAGGTCTTTCCGTTGAAGGTGAAACATTTTCCGCCGCCGCTCCGAGGCGCTGCCGGCGCGACGCGCGGTGCGGCAGGCCCCTCGCGCGTTGCCGTCTTCGGCTTCGGCGCGGGCTCGGGCCGCTTCTCGCAGGCGCCGCTGGAATTGAGGAAATAGCCGGCGCTGCAGCCGATCTGGACGCAGCGATCTCCTTCGGCCTTCTGCCCCCTGGCGCAGACCAGCGGACAAACGCGATCGCTCTTGCCGCGAACGGCATCCAGCGCATCGAGGCTCGCAAGCTTGATATCGAACCTCGTCTGCGCGTTCTTGTTGAACAGCTCCAGCGCGTTCTTCGAAGCATCGTCCCACTTGCCGTCGGATTTGCCGGGATCGCACCCCACCCGTTTCAGATGGGCCTGCAGCAATCGCGCGATGTCGGCCTGATCCATTTGCGGTGATGCGGAAGGTGCCACCGGCGCCGGCTGGTTCGGCGTCAACGCCGCCAGCTTTGCCTCCTGCTCCCTGGCTTCGCGCCTGGCCTGCTCGACCCGGGCTTGCGCGTCGGCGGCCGCCTGGCGCTTGGCTTCCTCGACCTGCAATCGCGCGGCTTCCGCCTGCTTCTGCGCCTCTTCGAGCTGACGCCTGGCGTCGTCGAGTTGCTTCTTGGCCTGCTCGGCGATCTGTTGACGGGCCTGCTCAAGCTCGCGCTTGGCCTCCTCAGAGAGCTTTTGCCTGGCCTCCGCAGTCTGGCGCGCCGCCTGCTCCTCGAGTTGCTTGCGGAAATCCGCGGCCTTTTGCGCGGCCTGTTCCTCGGCCTGCCGCCTTGCACCATCGGCCTTGTCGCGGCTCTGCTGTGCCGCAAGCAGCTTGGCATTCTGCTCGCGCGCCAGATTGGCAAGAAAGCCGGTGGGGTGCTTGGCAAGGAAGGAGTCCCACGCCTCCTTGGTGCCGACCTGCGCGGCGAGCTCATAGTGGACCCGTGCTTCGGCTTCGGTATCGGCGGGCTTGGCGACGGGCGGCACCAGCGACATGGTATCGCCGCCGAGCGATCCATAGACGAACGGCTCCTGGCGGTTGCCGGTCGCCTTCAGCACGTCATCGCGAACCCGCCCGAGCGCAATGCGCAGATCGAGCCCGGGCTCGGCGATGTGCTTCACCAGGGCAATCGCGAACGGGCTGTTCTGGCCGTCGCCGTCGGCCGCCACCGCGCCGGCCTTGGCGGCGTAGGCAACCAGCGTGTCCGACATGGCGGGCTCGATCTTGGCAAGACCGCGCCCGATCGCACGGCTGGCGACGGTGCGCTTCATGGTCCTCGCGAAGGGATTGTCGCGGCAGGCATCGAGGATCACCAGCTTCAGACGCTTTGCGGGATCGAGTGCTTTCAGCACGCGGTCGAGTGAAATCGTCTCGTCCTCGATATCGAAATCGCTGACCAGCCTGGCATCCGCAGGCACCAGATAGTTGGTGCCGTCGACCTCGATGCCATGCCCGGCGTAGTACACCACCGCGATATCGGCATCCCGCGACGCCTCGGAGAACTCACGGATGCTGCGCCGAAGCTCGGCCACGCCGAGATCGCGCTTGCTGACGACGACGTCGAAACCCGCCTTCATGAAGAAGTTCACCATGACCTCGGCATCGCGCGAAGGATTGGGCAGCTGCGGCACCGCTTGATAGGCGGACATGCCGATGACGAGCGCGACCCGCCTCTCCGCGAAAGCCGGAGCAGTGGATAAACAAAACAAGAAACCCCAAACGATCAAAAAGACGGATCGCATCGCAAGCCCCGAAAACGAATGCTCCAATCATATCAATGCGGGGAATGCAGACAACGCGCTCGCGAAATCCCCGCGATTAACCTTTCCGTTCGCCGCCGCGCAGTTCGCCTCGCGCGGCGGCAAGCCTCCGCTAGCCCGCGAAGGCATTACCGCTTTGTATCGAGCAACTCATCGAAGAGGTGGTGGCGTTCGTGATCTCGAACATCGTGTCGTTCGGCCCCCTGCGCCGGATCACCCCGCCCGAATGACCCTCGATCACGCTTGCCGTGCAGCTTGAGAAGCCGGGATCGAAAGTGATCGTGATCTGGCGCGCGCCGGTTGCAAAGGGGACAACATCGACCAGCCGGTCGCCCTGGAAACTGACGCTGCCTTTCTGTTCGCCGGGACCAACTTCCCCGCCGCGACTGCCGCCGCGATTTGTCGCCCGGAAACGCAGGAACGGGCGTCCGGCGCTGCTCACATAGATGATGCGCGAAATCTGGGTGTTGAAATTCCTGATTTCGCCCTCCGGCGATTTGGCCTGGCCGGTCGCGGTGAAGGAGACCGTGATGGTTTTGTTCAGCGCTCCCGCGGGCGCACCGTCCGCAAGAGCGGGGACCGTTAGCAGTATCGTGGAAACAACACTAGTTAACGCGGTATATCTCATCAAATGCCCCCTTAAGAATGCCTTTTATCCTATCGGCGAATTTATCCGCCTCCAAGTCCGGGCCGTCGCTTCCGAATCCGGTAAGCGCCTGCCATAAACATCAGCTCGCCAGCGTCCGGGTTCCATGTCCACCGCCCAGTCAGCCCTATCCGTGCTCAATTCCGTCTTCGGCCTGAAGGCCTATCGCGGCGCCCAAGAGGAGATTGTGCGCCACGTCACAGATGGCGGCAATTGCATGGTGCTGATGCCGACCGGCGGCGGCAAATCGCTTTGCTACCAGTTGCCTTCGCTGCTGCGGAAAGGATGCGGCGTCGTGGTCTCGCCGCTGATTG
>JAEZEU010000083.1 GCA_023432885.1 Pseudomonadota bacterium
GCCCGCGGTCGCAAGAAGCAGGTGCTGGAAGCCGTGCGCGCTGCGGCCGACGAACTTTCCAACACGCCGGCGATCTGCCGCAAGAGCTATGTCCACGACACCATCGTCTCCGCCTTCGAGGACGGCATCCTCGAACGCTTCGCTGCGACGATGAAGGGCTATCGCACCCAGAAGAAGCGCGAGCAGCTCCTGGCGCAGGTGGTGCTGGCGGCTGCGGCCTGACCTCTTTTCATTCTCCCTTGTAAGGGGGAGCTTCACAGCCCGCCCATCTTGCAGACCAGTTTCCACTCGTCGGCCGTCACCGGCTGAACCGACAGGCGCGAATACTTCACCAGCGCCATGCCGGCGAGCTTCTTCTCCGCCTTGATCGCGGCCATGGTCACCGGCTTCGGCATGGGTTTGTCGGCCTTGATATCGACGCAGACGAACTTGCCGGTCTTGTCGGTCGGGTCGGGATAGGCCTCCTTGATCACCTCGGCGATCCCCACGATGTCCTTGCCCTCGTTGGAATGATAGAAGAACGCCTTGTCGCCCTTCTTCATGTTCACGAGGTTCTGGCGCGCGGTGAAATTGCGCACGCCCGTCCAGGCTTCGCCCCTCGCGCCCTTGGCGACCTGCTGGTCCCACGACCAGGTCGACGGTTCCGATTTCACCAGCCAGTACGCCATTGTCATTCCTCCGCCTTGAACGGCCGCGTCAGCAGGCCTTCGATCGCGGCATCGATCGTGATCTTGCCGGCAAGGATCGCGGCTACCGCATTTGATACCGGCATATCGACGCCTTGCGAAGCCGCCAGCTCCGCCAGCACAGGCGCGGTGAAACGACCCTCGGCCAGCTTGCCCGGCGGTGGCGGCTCGCCGCGTCCGAGCGCGATGCCGAGCGCAAAGTTGCGCGATTGCAGGCTCGAGCAGGTCAGGATGAGGTCGCCAAGGCCGGACAGGCCGACCAGCGTTTCCGCCCGCGCGCCGCAGGCGCGTCCGAGCCGGGCAAGCTCGGAAAAACCGCGCGTGGTGAGCGCCGCCTGGGCCGAGGCGCCAAGCTTGCGGCCTACCACGATGCCGGCCGCAATCGCGAGCACATTCTTGGCCGCGCCGCCGATCTCCACGCCGCGGACATCGGTGGTGTGATAGGGGCGGAATGTGGAAGAGCCCAGCGCCTGCACCAGCGTGGCCGCGAGTGTCTCGTCCTTTGCCGCCAGCGTGACGGCGGTCGGAAGGCCGCGTGCAACGTCGTCGGCAAAGCTCGGGCCGGAGAGAATGGCGGGGGTCGCATTCGGCGCCGCTTCCGCGATCACCTCCGTCATGAATTTGTGGGTGCCGCGCTCGATGCCCTTGGCCGTCGCCATGATCGGAACCGAGGGCTTCAGATGCGCGGCAACGGCGCCGACCGCCTCGCGCAGATTCTGTGCCGGCGTTGCGATCAAAATCAGGTCTGCACCCGCGGCACGGGCCATGTCGGTGGTGAGGTCAATGCCGGTCGCCAGGCGCACGCCGGGCAGACGCAGATTCTCGTGTGTCGCCTTCATCCGCGCCACACTCGCGGCGCTACGCGCGTAAAGTATCACACGGCGTCCGGCACGCGCCGCGGCGCAAGCAAGCGCCGTTCCCCACGCGCCTGCGCCGATCACCGCGACTGAATTCAGCGCCGCCATTTCAATAGCCCGCGCGGCTGTTGGCGTAGCCGGCCGGCGCCTTGGCGTTGGCGTCGAGCAGCCAGCGCGCCCGCGGCGGTGCTTCCATCGTATCGGTGAGGCCAATCGCCATGCGCTCCGCGCCGGCCCAGGCGATCATCGCGCCGTTGTCCGTGCACAGCGCCGGCGGCGGAATGATCAGCGTGGTCTCTGCCTTCGCTGCGACATCCTGCAGCGCGCTCCGGATCGCCTGGTTTGCGGCAACGCCGCCGGCCGCGACGAGTGCGCGCGGCGGGCCGAAGTGCTCGCGAAACAATCTCAGCCCCACGGTCAATCGATCCGCCGTCGACTCGAGCACGGCAGCCTGAAAGCTCGCGCAGAGATCGGCGACGTCCTGCGGCTCCAGCGGCGTGATGCGGCTGGCCTCGTTGCGCACGGCGGTCTTCAGGCCCGAGAGCGAAAAATTGGCATCCGCGCGGCCGAGCATCGGGCGCGGCAACGCAAATCTTTTCGCGTTGCCGCTGCTCGCGGCAAGCTCCACCTGCGGGCCGCCGGGATATGGCAGCGACAGCATCTTCGCCACCTTGTCGAAGGCCTCCCCCATCGCATCATCGACGGTGGTGCCAAGCCGCACATAATTTCCGACACCGGTGACGGCTACGATCTGGGTATGACCGCCCGATGCCAGGAACAGGCAATAAGGAAAGGCGAGCGCGCAAGTCAGTCGCGGCGTCAGCGCATGCGCTTCCAGATGGTTCACGGCAATCAGCGGCGTGTCGTGAACCATCGCGATCGCCTTGGCGGTGGTGAGACCCACGATCACGCCGCCGATCAGGCCCGGGCCTGCGGCGGCGGCCACTGCCGAGAGCCGCGCGTAGGAGACGCCGGCGTCCTTCATGGCTCGGTCGATGATGCCGTCGAGCAAATCGACATGGGCGCGCGCGGCGATCTCCGGCACCACGCCGCCGAAGCGGGCGTGCTCATCGGTTTGCGAGCGCACGATATTGGAAAGAATCCTTCCGCCGCCGTCGCCCTGCCGTTCGACCACGGCCGCCGCAGTTTCGTCGCAGGTGGTCTCGATACCGAGGACCAGCATCGGTTGATCGTTGGTCAAAGTAAGCCCTTGCATGATCTGTTAAAGGGGCGTCTTGCTGCTTCGGTAACACTGCCAAGTCGCGCCGTGCAATCGTCCGGCTGCGGCAAATCCCCTCTTGGAGACAGTTTGGATGTCCGTTCTCGTGACCCGGCCGCTGCCCGACGGCGAGACCACCGCCGCGGACCTGCGCGCGCAGGGATTCGAGGTCGTCACAGCGCCGATGCTGCGGTTCGAGCCGTTCGGCTTTACCGGCGAGTCCGAGGTTCCCTATGGCGGGATCATCATCACCAGCGCCAATGCCGTACGCGCGGTCGAATCGCAGCTTTCGAAAAACCCGCTCTTGAAATTGCCGGTGTTCGCGGTCGGCGAACACACCGCAGCGGTGGCGCGTGCAGCCGGTTTCGGCAAGGTGCTTTCCGCCGATGGCGACGCGGTCGCCTTGCGGAATCTCATCGTCGAAACCGCCAAGGCGAAAAAACTGAAAAAGAAATTGCCTCTGCTCTATCTCGCCGGCGAAGAAATCTCGCGGGATCTGCCGGGTGAGCTGCGCGAGAAGGGATTTGAGGTCGTCACCCACATTGCCTACCGCATGGTTCCGGCCAGGAGCCTTCCGGACGAGGTCGTCGACGGCTTTGCGGCCGGCAGGATCCAGGCGGTACTGCATTATTCCCGGCGCAGCGCGCGGGCCTTTGTCGAGGCGGCGCGGACGGGCGGGGTGGAAATCTCGGCCCTGGCGCTGCCGCAATGCTGCCTGTCGGCGGCCGTGGCCGAAATCGTCCGCGAGGCCGGCGCGACCCAGGTCACGGTCGCCGCCAGGCCGGACGAAAATGCCCTGTTCGAGGCTTTGAGGCGTGCTTTGCCGGCCCGACTGGCTTAAGAGAGCAGGCCTGATCTGCTAAGTTCGGTCTGAATTAGAGGTAGTTTGCATGGTCGATGACAGGACCAAAGACGGGGCGCCGGCCGAGTCCGGCCGGCCCAAGCGGGAGGGGCCCACCATCGATCTGAAGGCCAACGACGTCACCGAGGCTTCGAAGCCGGAGCCCGAGACGACGGAGGATACCTCGGCGGCACCGGCCACGGAGGCTGGAACCGAACCGGCCCCGGAAACCGATACGTCGTCAGTCGCGCAGCCGGCTTCGCAGCCGGTTTCTCCTTGGGCAATTGCGCCGATTTCGGGCGCCGTTGCGGCCGCGCTCGTGATCGGCGTCGGCTGGGTGTTGGGCTGGCCGGCCGTACAGGCGCCGGCACCTGCACCGGCGCCCGCGCCGCAACTGAACGCCGCCGCGATTGACGATCTGACGGCCCGCATCGCCGGGCTCGAATCGAAAACCAGCAAGCCGCCGGCCGCTCCGGTCGCCGATCCCGCTGTCGCGGCCCGGATGGAGCAAGTCGAAAAATCCGTCGTCGCGCTACGCGGCGAACTTGGTGCGGCGCGCGCGCAGGCCGACAAGCTCACCTCGGCTGTCAATGAGTTGAAGGCGCAGCCGCGCGACGGCTCGGCGCCTGCGGCAACGCCGGTCGATCTCTCTCCGATCAATGAGCGCATCGACCAGATCGAGCGGGCGACAAAGACGCAGGAGTCCGAAATCGCCGCGCTCAAGACAGTGCAGGCAAAGCCTGTTGACTCCAAGCCCGCCGATGACGTTGCGCTCCGCCGCGTGGTCGCGGCCTCACTGCTCGACATCTCGGTGCGCCATGGCGATCCCTTCGCCGCACAGCTGGCGGCGGCAAGATCGCTTGCCGCAAACGCCGATGCGCTGAAGCCACTTGAGGCCTTTGCGGCCTCCGGCGTCCCCAGCGCAGCCGCACTCTGCCGTGAACTCGTCGCCGTCGTGCCGAAGCTCGCGCCGTCGTCGCCTGAAGTGGAGACCACCGGCAGCGGCATCGTCGATCGCCTGCAGGCGGGCGCCGCAAAGCTCGTGCGGATCCAGCGCGCGGATTCGACCGGCACCGATCGCGACAGCATCGTGGCGCGCGTCACAGCGGCAGCGCTGCGCAACGATCTCAGCGAAGCGCGTCGCGAGCTCCATGCGCTGGCCCCCGCCGATCGCGCTGCCGCGCAAGCCTGGCTCGACAAAGCGGATGCACGCGATGCGGCGCTCGCCGCCTCGCACAAATTCGCCTCCGATGCCATGACCGCGCTCGCGCCAGCCAGGTAGGGAGTTCATGATCCGCATTATTCTGTTCCTGGCCCTGATCGCAGCGCTGGCGGCAGGCGCGGCATGGGTTGCCGACCAACCCGGCGAAGTCGTGCTGTCCTGGGGCGGCTGGCGCGCCGAGATGGCGCTGCCGGTATTCGTGCTTGCGCTGGGTATAGCCGTCGTGGCGGGCGTCATCCTGTGGTCTATCCTGCGCGGGCTGTGGCATACGCCGCACCGCATGCGCCGCAGGAGGCACGAACGCCGCGAGGCGCGCGGCCGTCGTGCCATCACGCAAGGATTGCTCGCCGTCGGCCATGGCGACGTGTCGCTGGCGCGGCGGCATGCCGACGAAGCACGCCGCCAGGCCGGGCATGATCCGCTCGCGCTGTTGCTCACGGCGCAAGCGGCGCAGCTTGATGGCGATCGCGAGGGCGCGCAGCGCGCCTTCCGGGCCATGGCCGAACGCGAGGACACGCGGCTGCTTGGCTTGCGCGGCCTGTTCATCGAGGCCCAACGCGCCGACGATCCGGTGTCCGCCGTGATGATCGCCGATGAGGCGCTGAAGATATCGCCATCTTCGACCTGGGCCTCGCACGCCGTGCTCGGCTTCCGTTGTGCCAGGGGCGACTGGAACGGCGCGCTGTCGATCCTCGACAACAATCTGTCTTCCGGCCTGATCGACAAGGCGACCTACCGCCGCCAGCGTGGCGTGCTGCTCACGGCGCGCGCGCTGGAACTGGAAAAGGTCGACCGCGACCTCTCGCGCCAGAGCGTGATGGAGGCGGTGAAGCTCGCGCCGACGCTGGTGCCTGCAGCCGTGCTCGCCGCCAGGTTCGAGAGCGAGGCCCATCAGGTGCGCCGCGCAATGCGAATCGTGGAGACGGCGTGGCTGGCAGGGCCGCACCCCGATCTGGCGGATGCCTATTCGCATGTGAAGCTCGGCGATTCCGCGCGGCAGCGTCTGGTGCGCGTGGAGACGCTGGCGGCGAAGATGCCCGGCCATATCGAAGGCGCACTGGCGGTGGCGCGCGCCGCGATCGATGCATCGGAGTTTGCGCGGGCGCGCGAGGCGCTGGCGCCGTTCCTGGACCGGCCGACGCAGCGCGTGGCCGTGCTGATGGCGGAGATCGAGCGCACCGAACATGGCGACAGCGGCCGTGCGCGGATGTGGGCCATGCGCGCGGTGCGTGCGTTGCACGATCCTGCTTGGACCGCCGACGGCTATGTCAGCGACCGCTGGCGTCCGGTCTCTCCGGTTACCGGCAAGCTCGACGCGTTCCAGTGGCAGACCCCGGTCGCAAGCCTGCCCTCGGACAAGGGCGTTGCGATCGACTCCTCGCCCTTCGAGGATGCGATGCTGGCAGCCCCGCCGCCGAAACGCATCGAGGCCGAGAGCGCGGACGTTTCGGAGGAGCCGCAACGCGACGATGTCGTCGTGCCTCTGACACCGGCGGCGCAGGACAATGCGCCCGGTGCATCTTCACCTGCACCTGCACCTGCACCTTCACCTGCAACTGCTCCTACATCTGCGCCCGTAGCCCCCGCAGAGGAGCCGATGACAGCCTCCGCCGCCCCCGCAGCGGCGCCATCGCCAAAAGCCGAACCGGCCCCGGCCGGGCCGGCACCCTTGTTCCGTACCCGCCGGGACATCCCGAAGACCGTTCCCCAGGTCATCCCCATCGTCCGAGCCCCCGACGATCCCGGGGTGGACGACGAGGGTCCAAGCGACGAATTTTCCGAGCAAATCGGCACGCCAAAGGCGCAGGCTGGCGGCTGGCGCGGCTTCCTGTCCCGCTGGGGACACTAGGCCGGCCTTTGATGGACGCGTTTTCTTCACGCGAACCGGTTACCCGCTTCGCCCGAAAACGCCATGGAAACGGCTGCTTTTCCTTGCCAATCGGGGCCATGCCCGATATCAGGGGCGCACGCGTTTCCGCGCCCGTGCGGGCGCGATTTTGATGGTCCGCCGCAATAGCTCAGTTGGTAGAGCACGTCATTCGTAATGACGGGGTCGGGGGTTCGAGTCCCTCTTGCGGCACCATGTATCTTATTGATTGTTGCAGATATTTTCTGGTTAGGTGCGGAGTTCGGACCTGGTAAAAACAAAGAAAGAACCTCCGCCTAACCACGAGTTTTCCACTTCCCGACGCCACCGCGATGCTGCCTTGTATTTGGCACAGCGCCCGCCATGGCGGTGACCGGAGACGATGACCTCCCTGTTGCCGGATTATTCCGCTCTACGTCTATTTCATGCTGTTCGTCCCGATCGCGATGATCGTCTTCGCCGCGGTCTGGAAGTCGTTTGAGGTTCGGGCGGCGCGCAAATGGCCGAGCGCGCCGGGCGTCGTCGTGGAATCGAGCGAACAGTTGCGCATGGTCAAGCTGCTCGAACGAAAATCGAGGCGAAGCCCCGGCCACCGTTTTGAGGAACGGAACTTCGCAAACATCATCTACGAGTATGAGATCGCGGGGCAGCCAGCGGGATGTGGGTCATTGCAGCTGGCCTGTTCGCGCTGGCCGCCTTTGTCGCCACGAGAGGTTGAAATATGCACGAGGTATCGCCGTTTCCCCTCCAGTGTTCGCCGAATGCTCCGAGTTTTCGTCGTGCGGGACTTATGGGCCTTGCCATCGCCGTCGCACTGTCGTCGCAAACCGCGAGTGGACTGGCTGGCGAGTCGACCGAACGTCCGTTCAATCCGCCGGTCGGAAGCCGCTGGATCATCGAGACCGAACGCAACACCATCGAGGCGAGGCCGGAAGGCAGCCGAAGTTCGCAGATCAGGTCACGCGCCGAGCTGACCATCGAGGCGAAGACGGCGGATGGTTTTCGTGTCACCTATGTTCATCGCAGCGCCACGGCCGAAGGCAACGATCCGCGACTGCCGCTCATACGTTCGGCCATCCAGGCGCTCGACAATGTTCCTGTCCGCGCGATCACGGATATGAGCGGCAAGCCGATGCGGGTCGAAAACCTGGACGAGGCCAGGGCCGCCGTGCGTGTTATGGCCGGCAAGCTGACGGAGCCCTTCAAGGACAAGCCGCAGGTCGTGGCGGCGCTCAATCAGGTCATGGCTGGCTTGATCGACGTCGATGCCGACACGGCTGCCAAAACCTATCTGGATGAACTGCCGCAGATCGCGATCGCGCAGAACACGGGGATGAAACCGGGAGAGAAAAAGGTTTCGTCGGAGACAGTGAGCAGCCCGCTCGGAGGCACATTGAAAACTAGCTCCAGTTTCCAGCTTTCCGAAACGGATGCGGCCACCGGACGGCGGGTTTATGTCAGCACCACCGCCTACGATGCCGCCTCGATGAAGGCGTTCATCCAGTCGCTCAGCGCGCGTGTGGTGGCCAGCGCTGGCAACAGTGCGAAGCCTGAGCAAATCGAGAGCATCGTGAAGCAGATGGAGGTTTCGCTCGATCGACGTGCGGTGTTTGACGTCGAGGATGGCATGACGCGCCGGATCACGGAGAAATCCGTCATTGTCGCCCGCGCGATGGGCCGCAGCCTCGAAAAGACAGAAACCAGAACCACTGCCGTATCCCGCGCGCCGTAACGGCGTTGCAGGGCTCCAGATTGCCAATTGAATGAGCGGAGCTACCTGATGCGCCTGCAATTCCTTCTCAGCGGTCCTTTGCTTGCGGCGACGGCCTTTCCTGCCGCCGCTTCCGGCGGGCTTGAATGCTCGATCAAGGACAAATCAGCCCGCTTTACCGTGAATGCCGGCGTGACGAGCGGCATGGGCAGTCCTACCTTCAATCTCAAGGGGGATCTGGAAATGCTCGATAAGTCGATCGCGCAGGATTTGCGCACCATCGCCTTCGGCGATGCCGACCGGCCGCAGTATTGGCTGGATGGCAAGGAACTGCGCCTGATCCTCTACAAGGAACGCGGCGGCGACAAACCGTTTGGATCGGTCGAGCTGGAGCTTCGTGCCAAATCCGCAGGCGAGGAAGGGACGTTCCGCGGCACCTACAAGCTGTCGGCTCATGATATGAGCGGGAGCGACAGCGGCGAGGGAAAGACGACGACCTTACGGGGTAAAATCTCCTGCTTCGTCGAGTGACGGCGAATGGAGCGCATATCTCTCCTCGCGATGGTCCGCCTCGTCCCCGTCCTCCCATTCGTCCTCATCACAGGTCTCGCGCTCGCGCGGGAGCCGCGCATTCCGCAGTCGCAATACATTGTGGAATGCCGTGCGCCGTTCGCGAGGGCGGTGAGCCACACCGATCTCGTGAGGTTCTACGGCGCGAAGAACGTCACCTTTGAAAACGTGACCCGCGCCGGTGGCGAGGACGTTAAAGCCACGGTGCTGTTTGCAAAGAACCCGCAACGACGGCTGGAGATCGAGTGGCACGACGGAAAAAAGCGCCGGCGGCCGAGCACGATCACGGTCTTCGGCGAGAACAACCAGTGGACTGGCCCGCTCGGCATCAGGAACGGCATGACGATTCAGGAAATCGAACAGCGCGCGGGCAAGCCATTCAGAATCAACGGCTTCGGCTTCGACGTTGCAGGCGCAGGTCACTTCGAGGAGACGAAGCTCGAAAAGCTGCGGGGCGGCTGCTCCTTCGGTGGGTATTTCGACATCGAGGGCGGACTGCCGCCGGAGCATCTCGCTCGCTTCAACGGCGAAGTCGAGATCGACTCGAATGACCCTGATCTTCTGACCCTGAAGCCGAAATTGTGGCTCTACACACTGAACTACCCGTCGCCCGGTGCGGATTAGGGACGTCTGTGGTTTGCGGAAGGAGGTTTCGTTTCCCTCTTGCGGCACCACTTCACTTCCGCAGCTGTCTTTCCGAAAAGGCAATACGCAAATGGGTGGCCGAGGCAGCCGCTGCCCAAGCAAGAATGGCTGTGGCGTCGCCGAGGCTGACCGGGGAGCGCTGCGGTCGCATGTCGATGAGGCGAGCCTCACGCCCGGCGCCTTTGTCCGCAATGAAACGACGGTGGTCTATCCCGCCCCGGATACACAGCCGGAATGAGGGCTTTCGTGGGCTCACTTTCGTGGGCTCAACGGCCGAAGGCAATGTGCAGAGTGGCGATGATGCCGATCACGGCGAGACCGTAACAGCCGAGCCGGATCGCGACTATTGCTGCAAACCTGACATCTGAATGGACATAATCCTCAATCACCACCTGCAGACCAAGCGCGGAATGATGAAATAGCGCGACAAGCAAGAGGACCATGCAACTGGTGGCAAGCGGCGACCTGATCCAGGCGACGAAGGCAGCGTAATCGCTCCCGGAGTGAGCGACAATTGAGGCGACGAACCATAGGCACAGAGGCACAAGCGCGACTGCTGTGACGCGTTCCGCCCACCAGTCCCGAACGCCACTTTTGGCCGAACCGAGCCCAAGGGCGCGAGCCAGCGGCGAGCGGAACGATCGGCGATTCATTGGGGCCACCTCGCGACCAACAGGCCGATCACCCATGCGCTCACAGTGAGCGCTACGCTGGACACGACGACCGTCCATCCAGAAATGTAGATCGACCGAAGTTCGAAGCCGTGGACCGTGTCCCAGACGAGATGACGGATGCCACCGCACAAATGCAAGAAGGCGAAGGTGCAGCCGAACAGCGCGACCTGACCGGCCCAGGATCCTATCACGCTCTGAACGACACCATAGGCCCGGGGACCAGCTGCCGCAGCGCTTAGCCAGATCACGAGGCCCACGGCGCCGAAGCTTAGAATCACGCCGGTGATGCGGTTGGCGATCGACAACACCGATGTGAGCTGCGGCCGATAGATCTGGATATTTGGCGAAAGCGGGCGTGGCCGCGCCGGCGTCGAATTGCAGTCCGTGGTCGCGTTCTTGATCATCGCTCGCACTCGACGATCGCCTTCTTGATCTCAGCGATGGCCTTGCCAGGATTCAATCCTTTGGGGCACGTGCGGGTGCAATTGAGAATGGTATGGCACCGATAAAGCCGGAACGGGTCTTCGAGCGCATCGAGCCGTTCTCCCGTCGCCTCGTCGCGGCTATCCGTCAGCCAACGCCACGCCTGCAGGAGTACCGCAGGTCCCAGGAAGCGATTGCCGTTCCACCAGTGGCTCGGGCATCCAGAGGTGCAGCAGAAGCAAAGGATGCACTCGTAGTAACCGTCGAGCCGGCTGCGTTCCTCGGGGGATTGCAGCCGTTCCTTTTCGGGCTCCGGCGTCTTGGAATGAAGCCAAGGCTCGATCGCTGCATACTGTGCGAAGACATGTGTCAAGTCGGGAACGAGGTCCTTGATGATCCGCAAGTTGGCGAGCGGATAGATTGTCGCGTTCGTTCCCATGTCGGAGATGAACCGCGTGCAAGCCAGCCAGTTGGTGCCATCCATGTTCATGGCGCACGAACCGCAGACACCCTCGCGGCACGAGCGGCGGAAGGTTAACGTCGAATCCACGTTGTTCTTGATCCAGAACAATGCATCAAGAACCGTCGGTCCGCAGTCGTCGACGTCAACATGGAACGTGTCGAGACGGGGATTGCCGCCGGAGTCGGGATCGTAGCGATAGATATCGAACGCTTTAACTCGCTTCGCAGAGGCGGGCGCCGGCCATGTCCGCCCCTTCTCGATCCGCGATTCCGGCGTGACCTTGAAGTTTCGCGGAATTGGAAACCGCTTGAACCAGGACAGGCGAGACACTCGATCCGAGGATTCGATGATCATTGTGGGTCCTGCCTTTCGCACAATCAGGCTGCGCCGGCGCAGAGCAAGTACACTGCCGCATCCGCCTGGTTCCACGTTCGAGCAGGTTCCGGTCCGTCCAGTAAACCGGTGATGTCGCCGGGAGAACTCGGCGGCTAGTCTGGCGGATTCCTCGACTTTGCCTATGACGCCGAACGGCCAAGTCCGGTTGCGGGTCGGTGATTCAAGTGCCCAAACCGGAGCCTAGAACCATGCGGTAAGAACTGACTGGCTTTGATGCGACTGCCGTCAGATCGTTCCTCTTGCGCACCAGCGCGCATCCGCTGAACTCGCAGAGCATTGGTTCGACCAATTCACTGTCCGTGATTTAACTCACATAACGGTCTGTCCCGCGCCGGCTATTTTGTTGCGTTGATTACAGGGGAAGATTTTTTCATGCGCATATTGCCGTTGATTGCAGCGTCCGCATTCGTGCTCGTTTCCGCTGCCGCTCACGCCGAACCCCGCAGCCTGTCGCTGGACGGTGTCGATCAGAAATTGCCGGGCGCGCTCGGCAGGGCGGCCGAAACCCCCAAGCTTGTGGAGGCGCCCAAGCCGCCGGATCCGCCAAGGCCGCCAGAGGCGCCGAAGGCTGTTGAGGCGCCCGCCCCGGCACCGGCGCAGGCCGTTGAAGCGCCAAAGGAAGCGCCGGCCTTTGCGCAGCGGCCGCCCGCGATCGGCGCCAAGCCGGCCGACAGCCGGGAAGGCCAGGTGACCTTCGACGAGGGCAAGCCCGCGCCGCCTGCAGCGACTACCACCGAGAAGCCGAAACGGGCGAAAGCCGACAAGCCCAGGCGCAAGCGCCAGCAGCCGCACTGGGACGAAGCGCGCATCATGCGCGAGATCTATCGCTACAGCGGCTATGCCGGCATGCTCTACTGGTGAGGCGGCCGAAAAACAAAACGCCCCGGATCATCTCCGGGGCGTTTCGATTGCGCGGATGGAGCGATCAATCGGTCGTAACGGTCTGCACGACAGAGCCGACCGGCCGGCTCGAGACCTGCGGCAGCCTCGGGTCCTTCACCATCGTCGCGTCATATTCGGGCAGCGTGTCGAACGGCGTCTTCGCCTTGATGTGCACGACCTTGTAGCCGCCGGCCTTCAGCCGCGCCAACAGCGTGGGCATCGCTTCGCCGGTCGCCGTCTGGAAATCATGCATCAGGATGATGCCCTTGCCGAGCTTGTCCACCTTGGTCATCACGGTAGTGACGATCTGGTCGGCATTCTTCGAGCGGAAATCGAATGAGTCGAGATCGGTCGAGAACATGGCGACATTGCGCGTGCCGAGATAGGCCATCGCCGCCGGATTGTGCTGTAGCTGCGGAAAGCGGAAGAACGGCGCGGGGGGCTGGCCCAGCGCCATCTTCACCGCGCTGAAACCTTTCTCCAGTTCGTCACGGACCTGCTGTTCCGTCATCTTCTTGCTGTTGAGATTGGCGTGCGACCAGGTGTGAGTGCCCACCGTGTGGCCCGCGGCGAGAACCTGCTTGAGGATTTCCGGGTGGTAGGTCGCGTGCTTGCCGACCGAGAAGAACAGGCCCTTGGTGCATTCCTCGGCGAGCGCCCTCAGCACGGCGGCCGTGTTGTTCGGCCAGGGACCGTCGTCGAAGGTCAGCACCACTTCCTTGTCCTGAAGGAAGTCGAGCTGCTTGAAGTGCTCGAAGCCGAAGCCGGGGCCGCCGGTCGTGTCGATCGCAACGGTGCGGGCCACCCCGAGCGCGTTGGGATTGGCGCAGCCCGATTTTTGCTGCGCGGGTGCGGCCGGCGCGGGAGCGGGCGCAGGGGGCGCCGCCGGGATCGGCTTGGACAGCGACGCCGTGACCTGGACGTCATCCTTCGCGGCGGGATTTGCCCCTGCTGGCGGCAGCGGCTCCGCTTTCCTGGCCGCGATGGTTTGAGGGGCGGCCACGTCAGGACGCGGCGAGGAAGTCCAGAACCACACTCCGGCGATCACGACCGCCGCAACAACAGAGGCCAGCATCAGGCCCAACGCATTACGCATCGTTACAAATCCTACTGAGCTTTCCCTCACGCGTCTTCTTCACGCGAACCGGTACCCGCTTCGCTCGAAAACGCTTCAATTCCGTAACGGCGCATTAATGCCAACGAGGTCTTAACGCCCCACCAATGAGCGGCCCGATGCGGCAAAGAAATTTGGCCGCGCCCGCGTTGCGGGGTGGCGGCAAGAGGCCGCCTCGAAAATCGATGATATTTCAATCGATTGCCTGTGTGACGTGAAGTGTGACGGCTGTCACGGTGCCGGGAACGCGCTCGGGGCATTCTGACACCAACAGCCATCGGGCCCCATCGAGGGGCCAACAGGAGCCGGCCATGACCGCTACTTTCACCAAGACCCTTCGCAAGGCCATTCTGACCTTGACCATCGCGACCACGCTTGGCGCGATGACCTCGACCCAGACCTTGGCTTACAGCGCCGAAGCCCAGCAGCAGTGCACCGGCGACGCCTTCCGCCTCTGCAGCAGCGAGATCCCGAATATTCCGAAGATTACCGCCTGCATGTTCAAGCACCGCGCCGCGCTTTCCCCGGGCTGCCGCGCCGTGATGGACCGCGACGTCGCGGCCCAGAAGACGCGGAAGATCTCCGCCGCGGACTGATCCTCCATGTTTGCGGTCATGCGATCCGGCGCGGGAACGGCCGCCCCGGATCGTCGTTTTCTGGCCAGCCCATTGCGGTGCGGGTACGCCGGCCCTAGAACGCCTTCATCGTATGTCTTGAAGGCGTAACATCATGACCCGATTCCTCTTGTCGATTGCGTTTGTTCTCATCGCGGCCTCCAGCGCTTCGGCGCAGCAGCGGCAGGGCCAGGATGCCTGCGGGCGGGATGCCTCGCGCTTCTGCCGCGCCCATCTCAATGACGGCGACCAGGCGGTGCTCGCCTGCCTCCAGCAGCACCGCTCGAAGCTGACCAAGGCGTGCCAGGCGATGCTGGCGGCGAACGGAAGGTGAATTGCGGCCATTCCGGGTTCATGCTTCTCATGTCCCGGAAAGACGCGTGGAGCGAGCTACGTGCTGCTCCCCGCCGCCTGCGCGACCACGGGCAGCACTTCTTCGGCGGCGCGATCCGGCGTCTCTTCCTTCCAGCGCACCGACCCGAACGGCCGCTCCAGCATGCGCCGCACCCGCACCGGCTCGGGGCCGAGATGGAAGGCGATCGCCTGCTGATGAAGCTCGCGCTCGGACTGCGTGGGACGGTTGCGCTGACGCAAATAGTCCAGCCAGGTCGGACAGTGGTAGCGCTCGGTCCACAATTCGGGATCGGCGATGTCGCGCGCGATCGACCAGCCATAGGCGCCGTTGCGCTGGCGGCTGAGCTGCACCTCCTGCATCACGTTGTGAAAGGCCCGCGCATTCTCCATTGAAACGCGATATTCGATCTCGACAACCAGCGGACCGCTTCGTCCGGTCAATGGCAGCTTCACTTCGGGATCAGCGAGTAATTCCGCCGCCGGCTCGTTGCGCGCCCCGATCGGCGGCATGCGCAACCACAGGCCGAGCAGCGGCGAGGCGAACATCAGGCCCGCCGAGGTGAGCAGCGCGATCTCGACGCCGGCCTGATCGGTGAGATGACCCCAGCCCCAGCTGCCGATCGCAATGCCGCCGGCTATCGCGGCCTGGAATGCCGCAAGCGAGCGGCCCGCCACCCAGCGCGGCGCCGAGAGCTGCACGCCGATATTGAAAAGTGCGACCGCAAGCATCCACGTCGCGCCCGCCACCACCAGCGCGGCTGCGGTCAGCACCGGCTCCTTGCTCAGCGCCACCGCCGTGATCGCGCCGGCCATCGACAGCGTGCAGGCGCGGATCGCGCCTTCGCCGCTCAGCCGCTTGCGCACCTCGCCGATATTGAGCGCGCCGATCACCGCGCCCATGCCGAACGCGCCGAGCATGATGCCGTACATCTGCGCGCCGCCATGCAGGAGATCACGCACGATCAACGGCATCAGCGCCGAGACCGAGCCGCCGATGATGCCGGTGACGAGCGTTCGTGTCAGCACGATCTTGATCGAGGGCGAATTGGTAATGTAGCGCACGCCGGAGACCATCGCGCGGTTGAGCCGCTCACGCGGCAGCCGCGATGGCTCGCTGATGCGTTCCCAAAGGAACAGCACGATCAGCAGCGGCACATACATGATGGCGTTCACGGCAAATGCGGCCACGGCGCCGGCCGTCGCCACGATCACGCCGCCGATCGCAGGACCGAAGCTGCGCGCGATGTTGAAGCTGATGCCGTTGAGCGCCACCGCCGCCGGCAGCGCGTCCGGCGGCACCTGCTCGCTCACCGATGACTGCCAGGCGGGGCCCATCAGCGCCATGCCGGTGCCGACGATGAAGCAGAACGCCAGCAGGATATTGGGCGTGATCAGGCCGAGCCAGGCGAGGACGGTCAGCGCGGTGGCGCCGACCAGCGAAATCGACAATGCAACCATGGTGACGATGCGGCGGTCGTGCATGTCTGCGATGGCGCCGGCCGGCATTGCGATCAGCATGATCGG
>JAEZEU010000011.1 GCA_023432885.1 Pseudomonadota bacterium
CCTTTGCTGCCGTCCCAGGCGAAGCTGAAGCCTTTGGAGACCTGCAGGATGCGCGGGCGCTTGGGATCAGCCCATTGCTGCTCCAGCGCCTGCTTGATCTGCGCTCCCGTCAGCGTCATCGTCACCAGCTGATTGCGGAAGGGCTGCGCGGCGAAGACGTCGGCATAGCTGACCTCGCCGTTTTCCCCTTTCACGATGTCGCCGCGAATGCCGCCGGGATTGGTGAAGGCAATCTCGGCGCCGCCGGGTTTTTTGCCGCTGGTTGCGGCGAGCTGGGCATCGGCGATGATGTTGCCGATCGGACTTTCGCCGGCGGCGTCGGGCAGGCGCGTGAGCGTTTCGGTGATCGATCCCGCCGGGCGGTTAGCGATCGGCGCCGACAGTCTCTCATAGGATGAGATCAGCGCCGTCTGCTCGGGATGTTTTGCGATCGTCTCACTGCGCACGATGTGGTTCTCGGCGCTTGCCGCGACGACGTCGCGCGTCGCCGGATCGAGCTTGAGGTCGATGCTGGTGACCAGCGTGCCGTATTTGTCGGCGCTGGTGACGAGCCTGCCGTCGATCTCGCACAGATAGGCGCGGTGGGTGTGGCCGGAGATCACGAGGTCCACCGCCTTGTCGAATTTCTTCACGATCTCAACGATCGGACCGGAAATGCCGGAGCAGCCGTCGTAATCGCCGGTCGGAAATCCGCCTTCATGGATCAGCACCACGATGGCCTCGACGCCGCGGGTGCGCAACTCCGGTATCAGCGCGTTCACCGTCTCCGCCTCGTCGCGGAATTCGAGTCCGACGATGCCTGCCGGCGAGACGATGCCGTCCGTGCCTCTCAAGGTCAGGCCGATGAAGGCGACGGGAATACCGTCGAACCGACGGATTTCATAAGGAGGAAACAGGCTTTTCCCCGTGCTCTTCACAATCGTCGAGGCGGCGAGATAGCGGAATTTGGCGCCTTCGAACCGATGCGGACCTCGGCAGCCATCTGTCGGGTGACAGCCGCCGTTCTGCATCCGCAACAATTCGCCCGCGCCCTCGTCAAATTCGTGGTTGCCGACGGAAGCGATGTCGAGGCCCATCTGCGACAGCGACTCGATGGTAGGCTCGTCGTGGAACAGGGCCGACAGGAAGGGGCTGGCGCCGATCAGATCGCCGGCGGCGACGAAGATCGAGTTCTTCCGCCCGTCGCGCAGTTCTTTCACCAGCGTCGCCATGTGCTCGGCGCCGCCCGCGGGCACGGTGATCTTCCGTGCCTTGTCGGCGGGATCGTCGATGCTGATGCCGCCGGAGAACGGCTGCAGGTAGCCGTGAAAATCATTGATCGCGAGGATGCGCAGGTCGATCGGCGCGGCGGTCTGGGTGAACGATGTCGCGACCGCGAGGGGGGTCATCGCCAGGGCCAGGATGATGCGAACGAGAATTCTCATGATGTCGGAATGGGCGGCTTGCTGTCTCAGCGTTATTGCGAGCGAAGCGAAGCAATGCATCGCTCCCCATGAAGAAAGAGTGGATTGTTTCGGAGCTTGTGCTTCTGGCAATGACGGTGGGCTGACAGAGTGCCTCACCCCTTCTTGCGCGCGAAGAAGGCCTGGAAGGCGGCGACCGCCTCCTTGGAACGCATGCGCTCGCCGAACAGGTGGCTCTCCTGGTCGATGCGGCGCGTCAGGTCCTCCGGCGGCAGCTTCAGCAGCTTGCGCGAGATCGCGACTGCGTCGGCCGGCAGCGCACAGATCTCGCGCGCGACCTTGCGCGCCTCGGCCTCGGTATGGCCGGAAGCGACCACCTCGTTGACGAACCCGGCCTCGCGCGCCGCGTCGGCGTGCATGGTGCGGCCCATCACCAGCGTGGCGAAGGCGCGCTGGTGCCCCATGGTGCGCGGCATCAACAGGCTGGAGGCGCCCTCGGGCACGAGGCCGAGATGGATGAAGGGCGTGGCGAAGGTCGCGGTCTTGCTCGCCAGCACGTAGTCGCAGTGGAACAGCATGGTGGTGCCGATGCCGATCGCCACGCCGTCGACCGCGGCGATGATCGGCTTCGTGTTGTGCGCCAGCGAGTAGAGAAACTTGGTCGCATTGGAGGCCCGCGGCGTGTCGGCATTGGAGGTGCCGGCCTTGAGGAAATCATCGAGGTCGTTGCCGGCGGTGAACACGCCGTTGCCGCCGGTGATGATGAAGCAGCGGATGTCCGGATTGTGCTGGGCGGTGTCGATCGCCTCGCTCATCGCGCGGTACATGTCCTGTGTGATGGCGTTCTTCTTCTCAGGACGGCGCATGGTGATGATGCGCGCGTGGTGGTCGTCGGCGACAATCAGGTGCTCGGTCATGCGGCGAATCCCCGGGCAAAATCGGCGGCTGCGGGACACTATCCTACATGATCCCAAGCGCCGCCCAAGCCGCCCGGCCGGCTTTTCCCGGCCGCCCGCACAAACAAAACGCGCGGCCGCTGCGCGGATATGCCGCGATGGTTCCGCTCCGCCATTCCCGGCAGCTGCGGCGGATTACGCTTCGCTGACCCGCTCTACGGTGTTAACGCACTATCCCAGCAGCACCGCATCGGCGCCATTCACGGCGTCCGCGCCGTCGGTCACCGTCTTCTCCAGCGAGGCGGCCTGGACTGCGATGTTCTCGGCAAAGAACCGCGCCAGCGCCAGATGACGCTGCGGATCGCCTTCGCCGCTGCCTTTGGCGGCGAGCGCTTCGCCGGCGAGCATGCAGCCTCCCAGCGTGGAGCCGAACAGCCGCAGATAAGGCGTGGCGCCGGCGAGCGAGTCGTTCGGCGCCGAGGCCATCCGCTCCAGCAGCCATCTGCTGGACCGCTCCAGCGAGCCCAGCGCCTCGCGCAGCTTGGCGCCCGTGGTGCCGAAGGCCGGATCGTTCGACGCCTCCACTTGCTTGACGATCGCAGAACACTCATCGAGCAGCTTCCACACGGATTCGCCGTTATTCGCCGCGAGCTTCCGCGTGACGAGGTCGATCGACTGGATGCCGTTGGTTCCCTCGTAGATCGAGGTGATGCGCGCATCGCGATAATGCTGCGCCGCGCCGGTTTCCTCGATGAAGCCCATGCCGCCATGCACCTGCACGCCGAGATAAGCGACCTCGTTGCCGATGTCGGTGGAGAACGCCTTTGCGATCGGCGTGAGCAGCGCGCCGCGCGCCGCCGCTTCGCTTCGCACCTCGGCTTCCTTCGCGCGCTGCGACACGTCGAGCGCCACCGCGGTGGCATAGCAGATCGAGCGCGCCGCCGCGGTCATGCTCTTCATCTGCATCAGCATGCGCTTGATGTCCGGATGCACGATGATGGGGTCGAGCCCGTCACCCTTCTTGCCCACGGCGCGGCCCTGCTTGCGCTCCTGAGCGTAGCCAAGCGCCTGCTGGAATGCGCGGTCGGCAATGCCGACGCCCTCGAGCCCGACGCCAAGGCGCGCCTGGTTCATCATGGTGAACATGCAGGCCATGCCCTTGTTTTCCTCGCCGATGAGGTAGCCGACCGCGCCACCCTTGTCGCCCATGGTCATGGTGCAGGTCGGGGAGGCGTGGATGCCGAGCTTGTGTTCGACTCCGCTGGCATGAATGTCGTTGCGGGCGCCCAGCGAGCCGTCGGCATTGACCAGGAACTTCGGCACCAGGAACAGCGAGATGCCCTTGGTGCCCGCGGGCGAATCGGGCAGGCGCGCTAGCACGAAATGCACGATGTTGTCGGTCATGTCGTGCTCGCCATAGGTAATGAAGATTTTCGTGCCCTTGAGGCGATAGGTGCCGTCGCTCGCGCGCTCGGCGCGGGTGCGCAGCGCGCCGACGTCGGATCCTGCGCCGGGCTCGGTGAGCTGCATGGTGCCGGTCCATTCGCCCGACACGAGCTTCGCGAGATAGATCCTCTTCAACTCGTCCGAGCCGTGCGCATCGAGCGCCTCGATGGCCGAAAGGGTCAGCAGCGGACAGAGGCCGAAGGCCATGTTCGCCGCCGACCAGATTTCCGTGCAGGCCGCGTTGATCGCGAGCGGCAGGCCTTGGCCGCCGAATTCTTCCGGCCCCGATACCGCGTTCCACCCCGCCGCCGCCCAGCGCTGATAGGCATCCGGCCAACCCGGCGCGGTCGTCACCACCCCATTCTCGAGCTTGATGCCGTGCTCATCTCCGATACGGTTCAGCGGCGCCAGCACGTCGCTGGCGAATTTCCCCGCCTCCTCCAGCACGGCGGCGGTGATGTCTCCGTCGAAATCGCCGTAATGCCCGGCCTCAACCGCGGCCTTCAGCCCCGCGCCATGGTTGAGCGAAAGCAGGATGTCGGCGATCGGCGCGGTATAGGTCATGGCGGTGCTCGGACTGTTCACTGGAACGATACGCTGCCGTATCATGAAACCACCCTCGTCTCAATGACGGATGGTGGAGGACAATGTGCCGGATACAGCAGGTTTCCGCGCAGAGGAAGTGCGATGCAGTTGGTGGAACCACCCGGACCCCTCCCCAGCGGAGGGAGGTCGATTTGCGCAGCAAATCGGGGAGGGGGCTCCGCCCCCTGATAAACCGCAATCCATTATCCTCCCCTATTATAAAGGGATGGCACCCGGCCCCGGACCGGTGCAATCCGCCATCCAGCCTGCCGCGCCCCGGCGTAGCTTAGCGAGCCGGGCCTGTCGCGGCGTAGCTTTAGCGAAGCCGGGTTGAATTGCTCGTCCTCCCCCTATAGACCGACGTTGCCAAACGGGTGCTCGTGGGGCCATGGCCGGCGAGCCACCCGACCGGCCGATTGGGGCGTAGCCAAGCGGTAAGGCAGCGGATTTTGATTCCGCCATTCGGAGGTTCGATCCCTCCCGCCCCAGCCAGCCATTCACTCAGCTTGAGATAGCTAGCAGGCGAGAGGTCTGCATTGCGGGCTCATCGCGCGTTTGCGACTAATCTCCAGACTCCCAACTATAGCGAGAACCGAAAGTCTCGAGCCGGCACCGCTGAAACTCCCGTTTGTGGAGACTTTCAGCGGCCCACTAGGTAGGGTTCGCAGTGGATCTGACCGCTCACTCGAGGCGCCAGGTCTTTCAAAGAGGCACACCAGCATCAAAACAACGAGTTCGGTTTTGGATTACTTCGTGTTTTGTCTGTTCCTCAAGTGTCTGCGCTACGGGCGAGGCCGCTAATGACCCAGAGCTTGCCCTCCGAGTTCGTCCAACAAAAACTTGGCCTCCCTTAGGTCCGCAGTCTCGAATCCTTCGGTGAACTGGGCATAAACCTCTGCTAATCTTACCAAGGCCTCATCGGTCCTGTCCTCTCGGACCAGCAACCTCGCGAAGCTCATTGCGGTCCGAAGGCGCCACGACAAGGCGCGCTGATTGTCGGCAATTGTGAACGATCGCAGGAAACAAGCCTCGGCACCGTGCGGATCGTTAGCCTGCGCCAGCAGGTTTCCATATACACGCAACAATTCCGGCGTATTGTACACCGCAGTTTGCCCGACAGTGGGGGCAATTTCCCTCATGAGATTCAGGGCTTGATCGAGATTCTCCTCGGCGGCAAGGCCCTCCGCCAAGGTGCAGCTCAGCCATGAGGTATAAAGGCCGTATTTTTCGATATGCAAGTCGTTCAACGACTCCCGCAACAATCTGATGCCGGCTTCGAGTTCGCCACGCCGAACGAGAATATCGCCCTTGAGACCGATACCAACCGACCTGTATGGGGATAGGGAGTGCTCACTGGCATGCTGGATCAGCCGTTCGATATAGTCCTCCGCCGTTGCCAAATCGCCCGTCCAATGAAACACACTTGCACCCCAGATGAGTGCGAGACAGGCGGTCACCGGATCTTGTTCTTCCAAACTCTCTGCAGCATGTGCTGTTTCGAGCGCCTGGTCCGGGAAGCCCTGCAGCCACATCGTCCTTGCCAGAACGATTTCCGGATCCCGATGAAAGCCGAAAAAGTTCGTCGCGACGCGCTGGAAACTCGCCGGCAAACGAAGGGATGCCGCCAGCGCGGCCCTCGCTTCAGTTAGGTTGCCACCCAGGTGATGAGACACACCTGTCATCACCTGTGCCGCAGCGACTGCCGTAAGGTCTCCTAGGCTCCGTGCAATCGCTTCCGCCCGTAGTGTGGTCGGCAAAAGACCAACGATATCTCCCATGCGGCGGTCATACATATGGAGGCCACTGAGCAGGCGGAGTTGATAAACCCTGTCGCCCAGGGCTTCGGCGATCTCCAACGCGCGCTCGAGTGCTGAACGCGCCTGCGCACTGTTGCCTCTGGTGAACATCAGGGAATAGCCGAGTTCGCCAAGAAGCACCATCTCGCAGCGGGATCCACGCGTCGTGTCATCGAGGACCCTGAGTGCGCATTCACACCATTTTTGGCACTCACCGAGCAGTGAAAGCCCGACGAACAGTTGAGCCGAGCTGGCCGCAAGCTGCAATCCAATACTGGCATCGCCGGTCTCCGAAAAACTCCATTCCAGGGCCGCCCGAATATTACCGAGATGATCGGCGCCAAACGAGTTAAGCGCTTGCTGCACAGTTGACGAACCACTCTCACGGAGCGCAAGCCTTTCCCTGATAGTAGAGCGCGTGGCGATGGGCAATCGCGTCCGCTTCGCCGCTCTCTCCGAGTTTGCCTTGTGAATAGGCGCGTGTGGTGTCCAGAAGGCGATACCGCCTCAACTCTTTCTTGATGTCGGTAAAGACAAGAGACTTTGCTACCAGATCCGCCAGCGCCTCAACGACTTTCCCACGATCGATATAATCGTCTGCTGCCACTGATTGGGCTTCCTCCAAGGCGAATGGGCCGACGAAGATGGACAAGCGCCGCAGCACGATACGCTCGCGATCCGTAATCAGGTCGTGGCTCCATTCCAGCGTTGCATTCAGTGTCTGATGTCGTGGCATAGCCGTGCGGCGCCCTTGCCAAGACAGGTTCAGTCGGCTGTCAAGGAGGGCGGCGGTTTCCCGCAAACCATGCGTGCTGACGCGGCCGGCTGCGAGTTCGACAGCTAGGGGGATACCGTCCAGCTTCCGGCAGATATCCCCTACGATCTGTGCATCAGCATTGTTTAGTTCTCGTCGATGGCCTCCTGCGACAGCCCGCTCAAGGAAGAGACGCGCAGATGAGTAACCAAGTAGCTGGTCGACACTGATGCCATGGTCGGCCGGTAGGATGCCCAGCGGCGACAGAAAATAGACATGCTCGCCTTCGACGCGGAGCGGCTCACGACTTGTAACCAGAATGCTGATGCGCGCGGCTCCCTGGAAAATGGCCTCGGTAATCGCCGCGGCTGAGTCTACGACATGCTCGCAGGAATCGAGGACAAGCAGCATTTGGCAATCACGCAGGTTTCCAATGATGCTGGAGGTTGGGTCACCCGATTGAACCATGAGCCCGAGGGCCGCGGCCATCGTG
>JAEZEU010000014.1 GCA_023432885.1 Pseudomonadota bacterium
CGCAATGCTCGCGGCGACGGATGCGGCTGGAGGAGGAGAAGGTGATCGCTGGCTATCACGCCGATCTTTCCGGCGAAGCGCTCGGCTTCAACCTGATCGCGTTCATCCAGGTGACACTTGCCACCCATTCGCCCGACAATGCGAAGAAGTTTCGCGCGCTGGTGGGTCGGGTCGACGACATTCAGGAGGCCTATTCGCTTACGGGCGACGCGGACTACGTCCTCAAGGTGGTGCTGCGCGACCTCAAAGGCCTGTCGGACCTCGTCAACAACGTGCTGATGCCGCACCAGAGCGTCGCCCATGTGCGCTCATCGATCGTGCTCGACCGGCTGAAGGAGAGCACCAGGCTGCCGCTCCCGAAACAGTAACCTCCTCCCAAGAAGCGCCCCTGAAGAGGACCGGAAGAAGAAAGCGCGCGAGGCTGGAATCGAGGGAAATCCGTCATTCGAATTTTCGTCAAAGTCTGTAATCATTCCCCGCAAGCCGAATCCGAGCGAAACCGTCATGGCCCTGCAGCTGCGCCCGAACTGCGAATATTGCGACAAGGACCTGCCGCCGAACGCGCTTGATGCGCGCATCTGCTCTTACGAATGCACCTTCTGCGCCGAGTGCGTGGAAACAAAGCTCGGCAATGTCTGCCCGAACTGCGGCGGCGGCTTTGCGCCGCGGCCGATCCGCCCCGCCAAGGAGTGGCGTCCGGGTGTGTGCACGGCGAAGCAAGCGCCCTCGGACAAGCGCGTGCATTTGAAATACAGCCTCGAGGACATCGCCGCGCATTCGGCGCGGCTCAAGGGCGTTGCGCCGGAGGAGCGGTGACACTCTCCACCGTCTTTCCGGGATGGTCCGAAGGACCAGACCCGGAATCTCGAAACTACGGGTTCACGCTTCGCGTGCCCCGGAATGATATCAAGCCGCGACGATCGTCCCTTCGACCTCGCCAAAACCGACGCGGTAGCCATCGCCCTGGCACCAACCGCGCATGACGAGCGAGTCGCCGTCTTCGAGGAACGAGCGATTGATGCCGGCCGCCAGTTCCACCGGCTCCGTGCCGTTCCAGCTGATCTCGAGGAGACTGCCGCGCTGGTTCTTCTCCGGGCCGGAGATCGTGCCGGACCCTAAGAGGTCGCCAACATTCATGGCGCAACCGCTGGAGGCGTGGTGCACGAGTTGCTGCACCGACGACCAGTACATGTATTTGAAATTGGTGCGGCAGATGCTCTTCGCCTCATTCATGCCGCCAGCACGAAGCGCGACATCGAGCTCCATATCGTAATTATTCGGCCGCGACTGCTTCAGATAGGCCAGCGGCTCCGGCTCCTGCTTCGGCCCGTTCAGGCGGAACGGCTCCAGCGCCTCGCGCGTCACGATCCACGGGCTTATCGAGGTCGCGAATGCCTTGGCCTGGAACGGCCCGAGCGGCACATATTCCCATTGCTGGATGTCGCGCGCGCTCCAGTCATTGAGGATCGTGAAGCCGAAGATCATCTCCTCGGCCTGCGCCTCGGTGAGCATCTCGCCCATTTTCGACGCCTGGCCGATCACGACGCCCATCTCGAGCTCGAAATCGAGCCGCTTGCACGGGCCGAAACTCGGCGCGTCCACATTCGGCGGCTTGAGCTGCCCGCGCGGCCGCTTCACCTTGGTGCCGCTGACCACGACTGTCGAAGCACGGCCGTTATAGGCGATCGGCATGTGCAGCCAGTTCGGCTGCAACGCATTGTCCTTGCCGCGGAACATGACCCCGACATTGGTGGCATGTTCTTTCGACGAATAGAAATCGGTGTAGCCGGCGACGGCGATCGGCAGATGCAGCTTCACGTCCGCCATCGGCACCAGTGCGCGCCTGCGCAGCTGTTCATTGTCGCGCAGTTCGGGATGGTCGTGCCGCAGCAGCTCGCTGATCCGCGCCCGCGTCTTGGACCACGCCTTTGGCCCCAGCGCCATGAACGGGTTCAACGTCGATGCGGAAAACACGCTCGTGTCGGTCACATCGATACGGCAGTCCTGCGCAAGCTGCCAGAGATCGAGCACATAGTCGCCGATCGCGACGCCCACGCGCGGCGCAAGCCCGTCCTTTGCCGAGAACACGCCGTAGGGCAGGTTCTGGATCGGGAAGTCGGAGGCGGGATCGACGGGGATGAAGGAGCGGAGTTTTGGGTCGTTGGGGTGGGGCAATGATTCCTCCGGCTTACTTTTCGTCATGGCTGGGCTTGACCCGGCCATCCACGACTCTTTTCCTGGCCAAGACGTGGATTTCCTGGCCAAGACGTGGATGCCCGGGACATGACGTGTGATAGAGATCCGTATCTTACGGCTTGTTCGGATCGAAACGCTTTTCCAGTCCCTTCCAGCAATCGGCGTAGTCGGGCTGCAGCGTCGATGACTTCGCCGCATATTCCGTCGCCCGCTGCGGGAAGCGCGTCTCGAACATGAAGGCCATGGTGCCCGTGAGCTTCACCGGCTTCAGCTCGACATTGCTGGCGTGATCGAAGGCCTCGCGGTCCGGACCATGCGGCAGCATGCAATTGTGCAACGACGCGC
>JAEZEU010000177.1 GCA_023432885.1 Pseudomonadota bacterium
CCAGTGCCGAGGCGCGCCCGCAGCCGATAGCGAGCGCTGAGCCGCAATCGGCGCCGGCGCTGCGCATTACGAGCTTCCCGCAGCTCATTGCGCTGGCCAGCGAAAAGCGTGACGTGCTCACCAAGAGTGCGATGGAAGCCGACATGCGGCTGGTGCGTATCGAGGATGGCAGGCTCGAGATTGCACTCGAGCCCAACGCCTCGCGCGGCCTCATCACTGATCTGTCGCGCAAGCTCGAGCAATGGACCGGGCGGCGCTGGACCGTCATCGTTTCCAACGAGGCGGGCCAGCCGACCGTGCGCTCGCAGAATCTCGCCGAGAAGGGTGCGCGCGAGCGCGCGGCCGAGGCTGATCCGCGCGTGCAGGAAGTGCTTGCGCGCTTCCCCGGCACCAAGGTCGTTGAAGTCCGCCGCCTTGCCGTGGAGCCGCCGGAATCCGATCTTATTACGGATGATGCGAGCGAGCTTCCCGACGGCGATGACGACTGACACATAAGGAAGACGAGAATGGCTGATTTTCTCGGCATGATGAAGCAGGCTGCGCAGCTGCAATCCAAGATGCAGGCCATGCAGGAAGAGCTAGGCAATGTAGAGGTCGAGGGCGTTTCCGGAGGCGGAATGGTCTCGGTGCGCATGACCGCGAAAATGGAAGTGAAGGCGGTGAAGATCGATCCGTCGTTGATGAAGCCGGAAGACCGCGAGATCGTCGAGGACCTGGTGGTCACCGCGCTCGCTGACGCGCGGCGCAAGGCCGAGGTTGCGATGCAGGAGAAGATGCAGTCGCTCGCCGGCGGTCTCGGGCTGCCGCCGGGCCTGCTCGGGGGACTTGGTTCCTGATCTATGCCTGCGGTTGCCGGTCCTGAGATCGAACGCCTGATCCAGCTGCTTGCGCGGCTGCCGGGGCTTGGCCCGCGCTCAGCGCGGCGCGCGGCGCTGCACCTGATCAAGAAGCGCGAGGCGTTGATGACGCCGCTGGCGTCCGCGCTGCAGGTTGCGATCGACAAAATCCAGGTGTGCAAGACCTGCGGCAACATTGACACGCAAAATCCCTGCACGGTGTGTACCGATCCGCGACGCGACCCGTCCATCATCGTCGTCATCGCCGATGTCGCCGACCTCTGGGCGCTGGAGCGCGCGAATGCCGGCAATGGCCGCTATCACGTGCTCGGCGGCACGCTGTCGCCGCTCGACGGCGTCGGCCCGCAGGACCTTTCCATCGACGCTCTGGTGGCGCGTGCCCATGAGGAGGTGGTACAGGAGATCGTGCTGGCGCTGAACGCAACCGTCGACGGCCAGACCACGGCGCACTACATCACCGATCTCCTGCAGGACGCCAATGTTCGTGTGACCCGGCTGGCGCATGGCGTCCCGGTCGGCGGGGAGCTTGATTACCTCGATGAAGGTACGCTATCCGCTGCCATGCGGCAGCGGACGCTGTTCTGATTCTCTCTACATACGGAACCGGAAATGACGAAACGACGATTCGCCGGACGCTTGTATTTTGCGTTGATTCCCGCCCTGGGATTCACGGCATCCGCAGCACTGGCGCAGCAGGCGGAGCCCACGCCGCCCAGGGCCGGCAAGCTGATGAGCATCGGCGATGTCCTGTCCGGCGAACTCACCACCATCAAGACGCGCAAACGCGGGAAAGCTCCAACCTACCAGATCACGTCGGAGCCGCGCCGCCTCCCGCCGCCGAACGGGCTCTGCAATCTCGAGACCGGTCCCGAAACGTTCCAACTCGTCACCACCAGCGACGCGCAGGCCGCGCTGCTGAAGGGATACATCGGCAAGCCGATCTCCGTGAAAGTCGGCGAGATAGCCTGCGCGCAGGACCCGGGGCAGATGACCGAAGCGGTCATCACCAAGTGGAGCGTGGTGAAGTAGAGGGACCGCGACGATACTGGCCCCCGCGGCTCATGACGTTTGTCCTTGCGGCGTTCGATTGCCACCGCCGCCGAGTTCGAGCCGATCAAAGAAGGCGACACGCTCACGGGCAAGCTGCGCCTCGTGCCGAGCCGCCATCCCAATGGCATCAAATAGAGGCTTACCAGATCGTCAGCACGCCCCGCGCGATGCCCAAGGGCAACGATTTCTGTGACTACGACAAGGGCGCCACGATTTTCATCTCTTCACCATGAAGGACGCCCTTCGCAAGCAGCTTGATCCGCTGCTTGGCAGGACAGTCAGCGTGAGGACCAACGCCCTGTTTTGCTCCGAGACCGCCTGGCATATCGGCGATGTCGCCGTGCCGCAATGGGAGTTGTTGCGGAAGCCATGAAATGTATGGTTGTATCCTGCCGCCGCGCAGCGCCGCGACGCCCTATGGGGATCACGCCATTGATGAAGGCACTGCTTGCTCTCTTGTCGATTGTCGCGAGCGCGAACCTTGCCGTTGCGCAGGGCGTAGCCGGTGCTGAAAGGCTGAAATACTTCACAGCTGCTCAGGCGATCGAGGCGTTGCGCGCAAAGCCCGGTGTCGACATTTCGGTGCAGTCGAGGTGGACGGTGATCCAAGATCGCTCGACGCTGACCCTTTGGTCGCTCACGCCGGCCGGCCATCGCGCGCATCCAGCCGCGATCAAGCGGACGGCGTCAAGATGAATGTCTTGTGCGGCGCGTCCAGGTCCGACTGCGACGCCCTGGTGGCCGACTTCGAGAAGATCAGCGATCGGACGCGTGATGATCTCCACCGACGAAAGCAGCGCTAGACCCGCACCGGCCCGAGCGCCTCGAAATGCTTGCGTTGTTGCAGCCAGGCCAGCAGCAGCAAGCTGGGCACGGCCACCAGAACAGAAATGCCGAAGAACAGCGACCAGCCCGTCGCTGCTGCCACATAGCCCGCGCCTGAAGAGAGGTAAGTGCGCCCGACCGCGGACAGCGCGGTGAGCAGCGCGTATTGCGTCGCAGTGT
>JAEZEU010000197.1 GCA_023432885.1 Pseudomonadota bacterium
GTGCGGCGCGCGCTCGATGTCATGCACGGAGCGATCGAGCGCGACATCGGCATTGCCGAGCTCGCAGCGGCCGCCGGGCTGTCGGCCCGCGCGCTGCAGCGGCAGTTCCGGACCTTCCTCGGCAAGAGCCCGCATGAAGCGCTGCGCGACATCCGGTTCGAAAGCGCACGGCGCCAGTTGCTCGTTGGGCGGCCCGGAACGCGGGTGATGGACGTGGCCGCCGCGTGCGGCTTTCCGCATTTCGGCCGGTTCTCGATCGAGTACCGCCGCCGCTATGCCGAGACGCCGTCGCAGACCTTGCGGCGGCAGGCGACCTTCAGCAACACGGTCTCCTCCCAGCTGCAGATATTTGCCGGGAAAGTCGAGCGGCCGGTCCTCAGCGTCGGACCAATCGAGACGGCTCCCAGCCACGACAGGGCCGCGCGCGGCATCAGCGATGAAATCGCAACGGCGCTGGCGCGCGCCGGCATCGCTCCGACCGCGCATGCGGGAGCGGCGCGCTATCATCTCGCCGGCGCCATCAGGGGCGTAGGCCCGCAGGCGCGCCTGATCTTGCGGCTGATCGACCGTGAGACCGGACGTCATCTCTGGGCGCACCGGATGGAGGGCGATTGGGATGAAGCCGCCGGCTTCGACGAGCAAATCGCGACGCGGCTGGCGGCGGCGTTGCACCCGAGCCTGCGCGCCGCCGAGATTGAACGCGCGCTAAAGACGCCGGACGGCGAGCTGACCGCGCAGGATCTGGCGCTGCGCGCCATGCCCGGCGTGCTGTCGCTGGACGAGCAGGGTAACGCGCGCGCCATCGAGCTCCTCAGCGAGGCGATGACGCGCGATCCCGAGAATCCCCTCAGCTACGCTCTCGCGGCCTGGGCCCACGGCCAGCGTGTCGTTTATTATTTCGGCTCCGATCCGATGGCCGATCGCGCCTTGAGCGCGGAATATGCCCGCCAGGCGCTGGCGCTGCGCGCCGACCCGAGCGTGCTTGCGATCGTCGGCAATGCATTGTCGCTGCTCGCCGACGAAGGCGCCGAGCAGGTCATTGCGAAGGCGCTCTCGATGGACGGCGGCTCGGCCTGGGCGTGGGGCCGCAGCGGCTGGCTCGACGTCTACAAAGGCAAGGATGACTCTGCGATCGAGCGCTTCATGATCGCGCTGGAACTGGCGCCGACCGATGCGCTCGCGGTCAACAACCTGTATGGCATTGGGGTGGCACACTTCAACGCCGGCCGTTTCCGCGAGGCGGCGCAATGGCAGGCGCGCGCGCTGGCCGAACATCCGTCGCGGGCCTGGATGCACCGGACGCTGTGCCCCGCCTACATGTTCGCCGGCGCGCGCGACCAAGCCTCGAACAGCGCGCTCCGCCTGCAGGAAGGCTATCCCCAGCTGACGCTGGCCAAGGTGACCGACGGCTTGCCGCCGCTGCCGCAGCCTACGCTCGAGCGCGTCGTCGAGGCGCTGTACGATGTCGGGCTGCCGCCCTGAATCAGTTGCGGCTTGAACCGTCAGTGCAAGATCCCGGGAGGCGGATGAGCGAAGCGCAATCCGCAGTGACGCT
The DNA here is from genome assembly GCA_023432885.1 of Pseudomonadota bacterium. Classification (GTDB taxonomy): domain Bacteria; phylum Pseudomonadota; class Alphaproteobacteria; order Rhizobiales; family Xanthobacteraceae; genus Bradyrhizobium. Next base: position 1,556 of record JAEZEU010000197.1, read on the forward strand.
TCCGATCATCCGCTACGGGATCTCCCTCGCCCGGCGCTGCATCAGATTGCGGTCGCGCCGGTTGCCGGCCAGCGCCGCCGCTGCTTCGAACGCTGCGCGCGCCTCGGCGTGGCGGCCGAGCTTCTGCAGGAAGTCGCCGCGCACGCCCGCAAGCAGATGGTAATTCTTCAGCGCCGGCTCATCGGCGATGGCCTCCACGATCGCAAGCCCGGCCTGCGGTCCCTCCGCCATGCCGACCGCCACCGCACGATTGAGCTCGATGACCGGCGAGCGGAAGCGCGCGGAAAGCCTTTCGTACAAGGCTGCGATCCGTTGCCAGTCGGTCGCCTCGGCTTTTTCGGCCCGCGCGTGGCAAGCGACGATCTCGGCCTGCAGCACGTAGTAGCCGTCTTCTCCGCCGAGAGCCTCGGCGCGGCCGAGCGCCTGCAGGCCGCGGCGGATCTGCACGTAATCCCAGCGCGAGCGATCCTGCTCGAGCAGGAGGATGGGCTCGCCGTCGGCGTCGATGCGGGCCGCGGCGCGCGAAGCGTTCAGCTCCATCAGCGCCAGCAGGGCAAATGCTTCCGGCTCGCGCGGCGCGATCGACACCAGCACGCGTCCCAGCCGCAGCGCTTCCTGGCAGAGCTGCGGCCGCATCCAGTCCTCGCCGCGCGAGGCGGCATAGCCCTCGTTGAAGATGAGATAGACCACCTCCAGCACGGAGGCGAGACGTTCGGACAGCGCCTCGCCGCGCGGGATCTCGTACGCCAGACCCGATTCCGACAGCGTCCGCTTGGCGCGCACGATGCGCTGGCTGATCGTCGCCTCCGGCACCAGGAAGGCGCGCGCAATCTCCTCGGTGGTGAGGCCGCAGATCATGCGCAACGCCAGCGCCGCGGCGGCATCCCGCGAGAGCAGCGGATGGCACGCGGTGAAGATCAGCCGCAGCATCTCGTCACCGATGTCGTCATTCAGGGAGGCGTCGAAATCCGGCATCGCCTGCTGCTCGCGCTCGAAATCCAGCGCCAGCATCCCGTGCTTGCGCGCCAGCATCTTGCCGCGGCGCAGGTGATCGATCGCGCGGCGCTTTGCGGTGGCCATCAGCCACGCGCCCGGACGCTCCGGCACGCCGGACTTCGGCCAGTCCTCCAGCGCGGCGACCAGCGCATCCTGCGTCAGCTCCTCCGCCATCGGCACGTCGCGCAGCATCCGCGACAGCGACGTGATCAGTCGCGGCTGCTCGACGCGCCAGGCGGCGAGAATGGCGGCATGGGTGTCGGCGGCAGCCGTTGCCGCCGACTGCGGCTCGGCGAGCGCGTCAGGCATGCGCCTCCGAGTGGGCCCCGCAGGCACTTTCCATGCCGGGACCTTCCATGGGCCTGAGCTCGCAGGTACCCTCCCAGCCGGGCATGTGGTCGAGATGGAGTTGCATGAACTCCTTGGTCATGGCGAGCGCTTCCGCCTTGTCGCGGAATTCGAATATCGCATAGCCGCCGATCACTTCCTTGGCCTCGACAAAGGGACCATCGGTGACGCGCAGCTTGCCGCCTTCGATCGCGACCCGCGCCCCCTGTTGCAGCGGCATCAGTCCGCCCATGTCGATCATCCGGCCGGCCTTGATCTCGCGTTCCGCAAGCTTGCCGATCGCCTCCATCAGCGCGGGGGTCGGGGGCTTCGCGGGCTGCGAGGAAATGACAAAGGACATGAAGCGCATGAAAAACTCCTGTTTCGGCGAGTTGCAGGCAGTAAGCCTACAATTCCGTCTCGCTACAGGATACGACGGTCCGGCCGCACCCGTATCGACATGATCGCGCAAAAAAGATTTCGGTTTCGGGATACCGTCTACTGCCCGCGCAGCATGATGAGGCCGTCGGCGGTATCGGGCACGCGGCGCCATTGCGCGTTGTCGTCGGCCTCGAACTGCCAAGTCTCGCCGGTCTTCGACATCAGGATGATCTGGCCGCGCTCGAGCCGCCACTGCACCGGAGCGAAGGCCGCGACCGCGGGATCGCATTTCGGCTTGAGGAAGACCTGGAAATTGTCGCCCGTGGCCTCGGTGTTGGTCAGCGTCAGGCCGCAGACCGGCCGGCCGTTGCCGCGCACCATCTGCCAGTCGCCGATCATCTGGTCCATCGACTTGGCGAGCGAACGCGCCGCCGCCAGGTTCTGCAGGATGTAAACACCCTCGCCCTGGCGCAGGCCCTCAAAGATGCCGCTCTCGACCTCGGTGAAGTCGATCACCGGCTGACCGGCGGCGTCCTGTAGCCGCACGATGTCGAGACCCTTGACGCTCCAGGCGGTGATGTCCTTGGTGAAGGGGAGCGCTTCCGCACAGCCCGGTTCAAGCTCGAGCTTGAGCGCTTGCGCCGCGCCCTCGTTCTTCATGGTCACGACGCAGGTCTTGCTGCGTTCCGTGGTGGAGAGCTCCCACTGCCCGACCATGTCCCTTCTCAAGGCGTCCTGCTGCTGGGCCTGCGCCGGCAGCGCAAGCACAAGCCAGGCGAGAACGGCTGCGGCGGGGCGAGGCAGCGGCATCAGCGGCCTTTCACCGGCGTTTCCGCCACCGGCGTCAGTGGCGCCTTGCCCGCGAACCAGTTCTTGAGATTGTCGACCACAAGCTGATCCATGGCGTTACGGGTTACCACGGAAGCCGAGCCAATGTGTGGCAACAACACGACGTTTTGCATCGCCTTCAGCTCGTCCGGCACGGAGGGCTCATTGGCAAAGACATCGAGGCCGGCGGCCAGAATGGTACCGGACTTCAAGGCGGCTACCAGCGCGGCCTCGTCGACGACGGAGCCCCGCGCCACGTTAATCAGGACGCCGCGGGGACCGAGCGCCTTCAGCACGTCGGCATTGACCATCTTCGCCGTGGAGGCGCCGCCGGGCACGATGATCATCAGCGTGTCGACGGCCTTCGCCATCTCGATGAGATCGGGAAAGTGCTGGTAGGAGACGCCGGCCGCAGGCTTGCGCGAGTGATAGACCACCGGCACGAGGGAAGCCTCGAGCCGCCTCGCGATCGCCTGGCCGATGCGGCCCATTCCGACAAAGCCGACCTTGCGGTCGCGCAAGGAGCCCACGCTCAAGGGATAGTTCTGGGTCTGCCAGAGGCCGGAGCGCAGATATTTGTCGGCCTTGACGAATTCGCGCAGCGTCGCGATCAGAAGGCCCATGGCGACGTCGGCGACTTCTTCGGTCAGCACGTCAGGCGTGTTGGTGACGATGATGTTGTGCTCGCGGGCATAGGCCGAATCGATGTGGTCGTAGCCGACGCCGAAGCTCGCCACCATCTCGAGCCGGGGGAATTGCGACAGCGCTTCCTTGCCGGTGTGCATGGTGTGATAGGTCACGGCCATGCCGCGCAGCTTCTGCTTCACATCGGGCGACAACTGGCTCAGCTGATCGCCGCTTTCGGCCCGGTGCACCACGAACTGGTCGGGAAAGCCGTTTTCCAGGATCGGCCTGATCGGCCCGTAAATCAGCAGGTCGATCTTTTCGGAAGAGATATTGGCCGCCATCAGCTTTCCTTTCCAAGCGCACTCTCGTGCCAGCGCCGCAAAACGAGGTGCGAAGCTAGCGCAAGCAACCCATAGATGACAATTCCGGCCGCCGACAGCAGCAGTAGCGCCGCAAACATGCGAGGTATGTTCAGACGATAGCCGGATTCCGCGATGCGATAGGCAAGCCCCGAGCCTGCGCCCGCGGAGCCCGCGGCGATTTCCGCAACCACCGCGCCGATCAGCGACAGCCCGCCGGCAATGCGCAGGCCGCCCAGGATGTAGGGAAGCGCGGCCGGCAGCTTCAGGTAACGCAGCGTCTGCATCGGCGAAGCATGATAGAGCTGAAACAGGCCGGCGAGATTGTGGTCGACCGAATTCAGCCCCAGCATGGTGTTGGACAGCACCGGGAAGAACGCGACGATCCAGGCGCAGACCACCACCGCGGTCTGCTGCGGCAGATAGATGAGCAGCAGCGGCGCGATCGCGATCACGGGCGTGACCTGCAGCACGACCGCATAGGGAAACAGCGAATATTCCAGCAGACGCGACTGGTTGAACAGCAGCGCCAGCGCAATGCCGCCGACGGCGGCGAAAACGAAGCCTTCCAGCGTGGTCAGCAGCGTAACCAGCAGCGATTGCGACAGCACGCCCCAGTCCGCAACCAGCGTCTTCAGGATCAGCCACGGCCCCGGCAGAACGTAAGGCTGGATGTCATTGAGCCGCACCACCAGCTCCCACGCCACGAGCCCAACCGCGAGCACGAAGATGGGCAGCAGGAAACGCAGTGTGGAAGCGCGCCCACTTTTCGCGGCCGGCAGTGCAGGCTCGTTGCTCATGCGCGCTGCCCCTCATAGGCCGGCGCCAGCGCCGCCGAGACTTTTCGGCAGAAGCCGGCATATTCGGCGGACGTGCGAAAGTCCTCGCCGCGCGGCTCCGGCGCATCGATGCGGAATTCCGCCGCTATCCGTCCCGGCCGCGCGCTCATCACGACGACCCGCTGCGACAGATAAACCGACTCGAACACCGAGTGGGTGACGAAAATGACGGTCTTGCCGAGGTTGCGCCACAGCGCCAGCAGATCGTTGTTGAGGCGAAAGCGCGTGATTTCGTCCAGCGCGGCGAACGGCTCGTCCATCAGCAGGATCGCGGGATCGGTCACCAGCGCGCGCGCCAGCGACACCCGCATCTTCATGCCGCCGGAGAGTTCGCGCGGATAGCTCTTCGCGAATTCGGCGAGCCCCACTTGGGCCAGCGCCGTCCTGACGCGGTCATCGGCTTCCGTGGCCGGCATGTTCGCCAGCCTCAAGGGCAGCCGGACATTGGCGGCGACATCCGCCCATGGCATCAGCGTCGGCTCCTGAAACACGAAGCCGATCGGATGCGTGCCGCCCGCCTCCGCGCCGCGCCGCGTGACCTCGACCGTGCCCGTTGTCTGCGCAGCAAGGCCTGCAATCAGCCGCAGCGCGGTGGACTTGCCGCAGCCGGACGGCCCGAGCAGCGAGACGAACTCGCCGCGCCTGACCTCGAGATCGAGCGGGCCGAGCGCGGCGACGCCGCTGTCGTAGGTTTTGGTGACGCCGCGCAGCCGCACCGCAAGGCCGGTCATGCCGGCCTCGGAAGCGGAGGGCGTCGAGCTTTCGGTCATCGCAACGTCAGTTCTTCGGCCGCAATTCGAGGCCGACCGTCTTGTTGACGAAGCGCAGCGTATAGGCCTTGCGAAAATCGATGTCGCGCTTGACGACGCCGGCGCGCACCATCCTGTCGAAGAAGCTCGCCACCCGCGCATCCGACATCGCGCCGATGCCCTGCTTCAGCGCATCGCCGGAATCGACGATGCCGTGCTCCTTCATCTTGGCGATGGAATAGGCGAGCAGTTCGTCGGTCATTTCCGGGTTGAGCTTCCTGATCATGGCGTTGGCGGCGGCGTTGTCGCCATAGAGATAATTGTACCAGCCGATGATAGAGGCATCGACGAAGCGCTGCACCAGGTCAGGCTTCTTGTCGATCAGGTCGACCCGCGTCTCGATCAGCGTCGAATAGGTGTTGAATCCGTAATCGGCGAGCAGGATCACACCCGGCTTGACGCCCGTCACCTTCTCGATCGCGAACGGCTCGGAGGTGACATAGCCCTGCATCGCGCTCTGCTTGTTGGCGAGGAAGGGCTGCGGATTGTAGGTATACGGCCTGACCTTGCGTTCATCGAACCCGTATTCGTTTTTCAGCCACTGGAAGTAGGTGGCGATGCCCTCCTTGGAGACGAACAGCGTCAGCGGCTTGAGGTCTTCAAGCCTGGTCACCTTGCTCTCCGGATGCGTCACGAAGACCTGAGGATCCTTCTGGAAGATCGCGGCCACCGCGGTCACCGGAACATTGTTGGCGACCGCATCGAAGGATTGCAGCGTGTTCGCGGACATGAAGAAATCGATCTTGCCGGCGATCAGGAGCATGCGGTTGTTCTCGTTGGGACCGCCGGGCACGATGGTGACATCGAGCCCGTATTTCCGGTAGGTGCCGTCGGCGACCGCCTGATAGAAGCCGCCATGCTCGGCTTGCGCCACCCAGTTGGTTCCGAACGAAACCTTGTCCAGCGGCTGGCCCCGCACGGGCGTGACCGCCGCCAGCAGACTTACGAATGCGGCGGTTAACGCTCGCGGCAAAAAGGCCGGGTTCATGGTTGGACTCCGTCTGACGTTCTGGCCCATGATGGGAGGCTATGGGTGCGGATGCGCCCTGCAAGGCGCGACAAACTACCTCGCAAATTCGCTTAAAGAAACGCTTCGCGTAATGACTAAAATCCCGCCCCGCGACTGGAATGCGATTGCCTGGCCGGAGGTTTCGGCGGCCGATGCGGCGCGATGGATCGCGGTGCTGCCGCTGGCTGCGACCGAACAGCACGGCCCGCATCTGCCGCTCGAGACCGACGTCATGATCGGCGAGGCTTACCTAGCGCGGCTGAAGGAATTGCTGCCGGCGGAGCTGCCTGTCAGCTTCCTGCCGGTGCAGCGGATCGGCATTTCCATCGAGCACACCGATTACCCGGGCACGCAGACGCTCTCGACCGAGCAGGCGCTACGGGAATGGATGGCGCTCGGCAGGAGCGTCGCGCGATCGGGCGTGAAGAAGCTCGTGATGGTGACGAGCCACGGCGGCAACAGCGCTGCGATGATGCTGGTGGCGCAGGATCTGCGGGCGCAGCACGGGATGCTCGCGGTCACTACCAGCTGGTCGCGCTTCGGCGTCCCGGAGGGGCTCTTTTCCGCCGAGGAATTGCGCCACGGCATTCATGGCGGCGCGGTCGAGACGTCGATCATGCTGGCGCGCTATCCGCAGCATGTGAGGCAAGACGCGATCGCCGACTTCCCTTCGTCCGCCATGGCGATGGAAAAGGAATTCCGCTGGCTCTCCACGCAGCGGCCGGCGCCGTTCGCCTGGCAGGCGCAGGATCTCAACGCAACCGGCGCGGTCGGCGATGCCCGGCAGGCCTCGGCCGAAAAGGGCGAGCGCCTGCTCGAGCACGGCGCGCGGGCGTTCAGCGAGCTGCTGCGCGACGTCGATAACTTCGACGTGAAGAGGCTGGGCGCGGGGCCCGGCAGACAGCCTAAGAAGCTGTATTAGTTACTCTTTTTTGACATGCCCGAGTCTCCCGGCAGCGCATCGAACCGCTTCCGGAGCGGCTCCGTCCAAGGGACATGCGGACCATACCGGCGCCGCTCCTTTTAGACAGGATGGAGTTAACTATGTCGATCAAGACCAAGATTGCCGCCCTCGCTCTGGCCACCCTCGCCGTCGCGGGGTCGCTCGCGACTACCACGACCAAGGCTGAAGCCTATCCGCTCAAGCCCTGGGGCTATGTGGGCGCCGGCATCGCCACCGCCGCCATCGTCGGCACGGCAATCGCCGCCAGCAACGGCCCCGTCTACTACACCAGCACTCGCCGCTGCGGCTGGGCCCCGCGTTACAACGCATTCGGCCAGTATATCGGCAGCGTTCGCGTCTGCTCGTTCTAAGAGATCGACTGAGCAAGTGGAGCTGCGTCCGGCACGGGCGCCTCATCCACCCCGTGTCGACCCGACCCGCCCAGCCATCCCCCTGGGCGGGTCGCTCTTTTCCGCGGCCACGCCACGCTCCCGATTGCTGTCGCATAACCGTCACGAAAGGCTGCCATCACTTGCAATGCCCTCTTGTGGTTCTTGCTATTGCAAATTACTTGCAATAAGGATCTCCATGTTCGGAGGCTGGGGTATGTGAGGCCTTTCGGCGATCCGGCTTCGGCCGGCGGCGATTTGGCAACAGCCATCCAGCTTACGATCCGGCCGCCCACTCCATGGTGGCGGCCTGCCGGTAAATCTGCAGTGATCCGTGAGAGTGCTGGAAGCCGCAATATGAGTCGGGCCAAGCCAAACCGGACGTCCTGGATTGCGAGCGCCGCGCTCTCCGCACTGACGATGGGCGCGCCCGCAGAAGCGGCTGATCTCAAGCTGCCGGTGAAAGCGCCTTATCTGCAGCCGGCTTTTGACTGGAGCGGCTTTTATATCGGCGCACATACCGGCTACAGCCTCGGCTTCAACAACTCGGTGTTGCAGGATCCCGTGCCCACCGCGGCTTCAGGCAATTTCGGCGGCGTGATTGGCGGCGTGCAGGCGGGCTACAACTGGCGCACCTCCTCCGGTCTGCTGTTCGGCGTCGAAGCCGACCTGACGTTTCCGAACTACCTCCATTCGAACTCGCAGATGTCGCTTTTCTCGACACCGCGCAACGACTTCATCGAGGACTGGGATTATATCGGCACCGTGCGCGGCCGCATCGGCTACGCCTCCAGCCATTGGCTGCTCTATGCAACCGGCGGGCTAGCCTATATCGGCGAGCGCTTCACCATCCTGCCCGCCGTCGGCCTTGAGGCGAAGAAGATCAGCGTGCGTCCCGGCTGGACTGCCGGCGCCGGCGTCGAATATGCCTTTGCGACGCATTGGACGGCGCGGCTGGAGTATCTCTACAGCCAGTTCGAACGCTCCAACGTTACCTTCCCTTCGGGCACCCAGTACACCTCCACCAACGACCTGCACATGCTGCGGATTGGCCTCAACCGCAAGATCGATCTCCCCGGCTCGCCCGGCTGGAAACCGAACACCGACATCACCGATACCGAATCCAATCGCTGGGAAATTCACGGCCAGACCACCTACCTGCCGCAAGGCTATCCGGCGTTTCGCGCGCCTTATAGCGGCCCCAACAGCCTGACGCCGGCACCACAGGCGCAGGCGACCTGGAGCAACAGCCTCTATCTCAACATGCGGCTGTGGGACGGCGGCGAGGTCTATTACAATCCCGAACTGCTGCAGGGCTTCGGTTTCAATAACACGACCGGCCTCGCCGGGTTCTCCAATGGCGAGGCGCAGAAGTCCAACTTCCCCTACCCGCACTACAACACATCGCGCCTGTTTTTCCGCCAGACCTTCGGCTTCGGCGGCGAACAGGAGGAGTTGCCGAGCGGGCAACTGCAGCTCGCCAGCAAGGTCGACGTCAACAGATTGACGGTGCAGGTCGGCAAGTTCGCCGTGCTCGACGTCTTCGACGGCAACGCCTATGCCAAGGACACCCGCAAGGACTTCATGAATTGGTCGATCTGGGCGCCGGGCGCGTTCGACTATTCAGCCGACAAGGTCGGATTGACCTACGGCGCGACCGCAGAGCTGAACCAGAGGCAGTGGGCGTTGCGCGCCGGCTACTTCCTGATGGATGCTGTGTCGAACGCGAACAACTTCGACACGAAGATCTTCCAGCGAGGCACCTACGCCCTCGAACTGGAGACGCGCTATCAGCTGTTCTCGCTCCCCGGCAGACTGCGCACCATCGCTTGGCTCAACAGCGCCTTCTCCGGCAGCTATCGCGAGACACTGGACAATCCCGCGCTCAATCTCGACATCGCCGCGACCCGTACCGGCCGCATCAAATACGGCTATGTCGTCAATATCGAGCAAGCACTTGCCGACGACCTCGGCCTGTTCGGACGCTGGAGCTGGAATGACGGAAAGACCGAGATCATGGCCTTCACCGACATCGACGCGTCGCTGTCGGGGGGCCTGTCCATCAAGGGCACCAAGTGGGGCCGGCCCGACGACGTGATCGGCATCGGCGGCGCGATCAATGCGCTGTCGCGTGACCACCGCGACTTCATCGCCGCCGGCGGGCTGGGCATCCTGATCGGCGACGGTGCGCTCAACTACCGCAAAGAGCGCATCCTCGAAACCTACTACGCCTATGCGCTGACCAAGGCGATCACGCTGACGGCGGACTACCAGTTCATTACCAACCCCGCCTACAACGCCGACCGCGGCCCGGTTCACATCTTCTCGGGCCGCCTGCGCGGTGAGTTCTGAGGTCGCGGAGGCGAGTCATTGCAGCGCAACCGCGCTATTGTCGAGCGCTGAGCGCAAGCCCTTCGCGAGCTTGGTGGCATCGTCATTGGCCCAGAAGTGACAGAAGAACAGACGCGGCTGCTCGTCCAGCATGTGGCTGTGTAGCGCGGTCACCTCGATGCCATTGCTGCGCATCGCATTGATCACAGGGTTGACTTCATCGCTGGTCAAGACGAAGTCGCCTGTTATCGCCGCCTTGCCGCCGCCGGTGGGCTGGAAATTGATGCCCTGCGCAACTCCCATGGGACCGGCCGGCGCAAGCTGCATGCCGCCCTCGCTGACGGGATCGCGGCGCGGCACCGCGAACTGGTAGACGCCGCCATTGCTCTGGCCCTTGGCGCCGATGATCCGATCGAGTTGCGCCGTGTCGAGGTCAATTGCCTGCTGCCGCGCGGTGCCGGCGGTGATCGTCAGCGGGGTTTTGCTGGCCGCCAGCGCTTCGTGGATCACCGCGGCCATTTTCAGGGGATCGCCATGTCCGCCGACATGCATGTAGAAGGTCGCAGGACTGGCGCGCAGGAGATGATTGTGGACGGCGGTGATCTCCATCCCGCCCTCGATCAGCGCGAGCATGACCGGATTGATCTCGGTCTCCAGCAGCACGAGATCGCCCATCACCATGGCGCCGCCATGCGCGGGCTTGAAGGCGACCCAGCCGCCGAGCGCGAGCGCGGGCTTGACGGCCACGCCGTCGAGCGTGACCGACAGATCGCTGCGTGGAAAGGCGTAGCGGTGTACGTCGCCCGATACGGCGGCTTTTCTGCCAAGGGCTTCGTCGACCTTCTGCCAGTCGATGTCCTGCGACATCGCCGCCGTGTTGATGAACATCGCCATGAATGCGGCCGTAAGCCAAAGGAGGTTTCGCATGATCCTTCTCCTTCCTCGGAGCGATCGCGCACGATCACATCCGTCATCGATGAGCCAATCTCCACCGCCTGAAGCGCCAAGCAAAACCTTCCTGGACACTGGATCCTCGCAACAACGATCGTGCCGGGCGGTTCAGGCCCGCCCAATTCGAGGTCTGCCGATGCTGGTTTCGGAAGATTTCGTTCGTCCATGCGCAATCCTCTCGACAATCGCGCATTGCGCAGAGCTTGGACGACGAGCGTCTGACGGGGAGTCTGCATGTCCCCGCCACCCCTTTACTCCGCACTCGCCCCCTGCGCGACACCCGAGAAGGCAGGAACCCCTCGCTCGGGATATCACAAGCCCGTGCACGATCGCTCCGCACCTGGCCTAGCATCAGATGAGGCCGGTCAGCCGCAGCAGGACCCCTGCGGCACAGGAAGCCGCGAGGACACTCAGCATTCCCGCCTTGAAGCGGAAGATGGCCATCGCTGCAGCAATCGAGAGAACAAGCGCCGGCACCTCGACGCTGGACAGGATTGGAGCATCGAAGGTGAGGCCAAGGCCTCTCACTTCAAACGTCTGCCGAAACAGCGTGTGCAGCGCGAACCAGATCGACAAATTGAGGATCACGCCGACCACGGCCGCGGTGATCGCCGACAAGGCGCCGGCCAGCGCCTTGTTGCCGCGCATGGTTTCGATGTAGGGCGCGCCGGCGAAGATCCACAGGAAGCATGGCGCAAACGTCACCCAGGTGGCGAGCAGCCCGCCAAGGGCGGCCGCAAGCATCGGCGGCAATGCGCCGGCCTCGCGGAAGGCAGCCATGAAGCCGACGAACTGGACCACCATGATCAACGGCCCCGGCGTCGTCTCGGCCATGCCGAGTCCGTCCAGCATCTCGCGCGGCTGCACCCAGTGATAATAGTCCGCCGCCTGCTGCGCCACATAGGCAAGCACCGCATAGGCTCCACCGAACGTCACCATCGCCATCTTGGAAAAGAAGATCGCGATCTGGCTGAAGACGTTGTTGGGTCCGAGTCCGATGAGGAGAGCAGCCACAGGGATGAGCCACAGCCCCAGCCAGACCGCGCTCACCCGCAGTGTTCGCGCGGCGTTGGGTCTCACATGCTCGGGCATGGCGTCGCCGAGCATGCTGTCGATGACGGCCGCATCCTTGCCGCCGCCGTGCTCGACGCCGGCGAATTCCGCCCGGCCAAGCCGCGATCCAATGAAGCCGATGAGGCCGGCCACACCGATGATCACCGGGAACGGAACGGCGAAGAAGAAGATCGCGACAAAGGCGATGGCCGCAAGCGCGACCATGATGCGGTTGCGCAATGCGCGTTTTCCCACCCGCACCACCGCCTCGATGACGATGGCGAGCACCGCGGCCTTCAGCCCGAAGAACAGCGCCTCGACGAAGCCGACATTGCCGTAGGCGGCGTAGACGTAGCTGAGCGCCATGATAGCGATGATGCCCGGCAGGATGAACAGTCCGCCCGCCACAAGGCCCCCGGCCGTGCGATGCAGCAGCCAGCCGATATAGGTCGCAAGCTGCTGCGCCTCCGGACCCGGCAGCAGCATGCAATAGTTCA